>JANOFA010000954.1:0-7699 GCA_031413355.1 Gemmatimonadota bacterium
CGCGCGTCGGATCGGCATTACCGGCCCTCCGGGGGCCGGCAAGTCGACGCTCACCGAGCAGCTGGTTCAGCAGTTCCGGGCGCAGTCGCTCACAGTAGCGGTGGTTGCCGTCGACCCGACTAGTCCCTTCACCGGCGGGGCGCTCCTCGGCGACCGGATCCGGATGGAGTCCGTGGCGCTCGACCCGGGAGTCTTCATCCGCTCGATGGCAACCCGCGGTTCACTCGGCGGCCTGGCAACAACGACCCGCGAAGTGTGCGACGTGCTGGATGCCGGCGGATTTGATCGGATCCTGATCGAGACGGTGGGGGTGGGGCAGTCGGAGCTGGACGTGGCGCGCAGCGCCGATTCGACGGTGCTGGTGCTGGTGCCGGAATCGGGTGACGGGATCCAGACGCTCAAGTCCGGCATCATGGAGATCGGCGACATCTTCGTGGTCAACAAGGCCGACCGACCCGGCGCCGACCGTCTGCGCAACGAGATCGAGATCACGCTGGGGATCAGGGCGGGGAATGCGTATCGGAATGTGCCGGCGCACCACGGCAGGTCCCACTCCGACCCGTCGTCCCGTCACTCCGCCGAGCTGCCCAGCGGCTGGACCCAGCCGGTCTTCGCCACGGTCGCCTCCACGGGAACAGGTATCGCGGAGCTGGTCGTGGCTCTGGAACAGCACGATGTGTGTCTCCAGCAATCGGGAACCCTTGCCCAGCGCCGGAGTGACCGGGTGCTCCAGCGGACCCGCGAGGTGGTGAACCGGGCCATGCGCCAGTGGCTCTGGCAGGAGGCCGGCGCCGAACAGCTGATACGTGATCGGCTCGATGATCTGACCCACGGGCGGGTGAGCCCGTACGATGTCGCCGCGGATGTCCTCGACAGCCTCAAACAGGGAATGCGCGTATGAGTTCGTGGGAACAGGACCTCGCGATGCGACAGCTGCTCGACCGGATGGACAATCAGGAGCGGGAGCTGGAACGACTGCGGGTCGAGGTCAAGACCTGGCGGGAGCAGGCGGCCGCCCTGCCGGTGCGGGACGATGTCGATTTCAGTTCGGTCTCCGGTCACGGCGTCGAATCGCTGTACACTCCGCTGGATCTCGGCGGCTCCGCCACCGAACGCCTCGGGCTGCCGGGTCAGTATCCCTACACCCGCGGCATCCACCACACGATGTATCGCGGCCGACTGTGGACCATGCGGCAGTTCGCCGGCTTCGGGACCGCGCAGGACACCAACGCGCGCTACAAGTTCCTGCTGGCGCGTGGTCAGACCGGGCTCTCCGTCGCCTTCGACTTCCCCACCCTGATGGGGTACGACTCCGACCATCCGCGCTCCGAGGGCGAGGTGGGCAAGTGCGGCGTCGCCATCTCCTGCCTGCGCGACATGCAGGACCTGTTCGACGGCATCCCGCTCGACCGGGTCTCGACCTCGATGACGATCAACGGCCCGGCGGCGATGCTGTTCAGCTTCTACGTCGCGGCCGCGGAGCGGCAGGGCGTGGATATCGCCAAACTGCAGGGGACCATCCAGAACGACATGCTGAAGGAGTACATGGCGCAGCATGCCTGGATCTTCCCGGTGGAGCCGGCGCTCAAGGTCATCGTCGACACCTTCGAGTGGGCCAGCCAGCACACCCCCAAGTGGAACACGATCTCGATCTCCGGCTACCACATCCGCGAGGCCGGATCGACGGCGGCCCAGGAGCTCGCCTTCACCCTTGCGAACGGCTTCACTTACGTGGAGCGGGGCGTGGCGCGGGGGATGGACGTGGACCATTTCGCTCCGCGGCTCAGCTTCTTCTGGGACGTGCACAACGATTTTTTCGAGGAGATCGCCAAGATGCGCGCGGCCCGGCGGATCTGGGCCCGGGTCATGCGCGAGAAGTTCGGCGCGCGGGAGGCCCGCAGTCAGCAGATGCGGTTTCACTGCCAGACCGCCGGCGTGACCCTCACGGCGCAGCAGCCGCACAACAACATCGTCCGCGTTGCCTACCAGGCGATGGCGGCCGTGCTGGGTGGTACCCAGTCGCTGCACACCAACGCGCTGGATGAAACCCTCGCGCTCCCCACCGAGGAGTCGGTGCGTATCGCGCTCCGCACCCAGCAGATCCTGGCCTATGAGACCGGCGTGGCCAACGTCTCCGATCCGCTCGGCGGGTCCTACTACGTCGAGGCGCTCACCGACCAGCTCGAGCGCGAGGCGCTCGGGCTCTTCGCGGAGATCGAGGCACAGGGCGGGGTGGTGCGGGCCATCGAGGGTGGGTGGTTCCAGCGGCAGATCGCCCAGTCGGCCGCCCGGTTCCAGATGGAGCTGGAACAGCGCCGCCGCCTGGTGGTCGGGATGAACGAGTTCACCGAGGACGATGAGCCGGTGCTGCAGACGCTGCGCGTCGGCGAGGCAGCCGAGCGGAGCCAGCGCGAGCGGATGGCGGCGCTGCGGGCGGAGCGCGACGATGCCGTCGTGACGGCGCGACTGGAGTCGCTGCGCCAGGCCGCGGTCGAGGACCGCAACATCATGCCACCGATGCTCGAGTGCGCTCGGGCGGACTGCACCCTGTTCGAGATCCGGCATGTGCTCGAGCAGGTGCTGGGAACATATCGCGAACCCGTTTTCTTCTAGCAGGAACCATGACTATCGATATCAAGAAGACTCTGGCGAAGCTCGCCCGGTTGCGCACCGACGATCACCGGATCGTCACCTGTTACCTCAAACTCGAGCCGCGGGACCGTTCCCGCGGCAAGTATCTCATCAAGGTCAAGAATCGCATCCGCGAGGTCGAGGCTCAGCTCGATGGACTGGCGCTCCCGCGCGGTGTGCGCGAGGAAGTGATCGCCGACCTGCGCCGGATCCAGGATTTCCTGAAGGATTCGGCGCACCTGCCGGACACCCAGGGCCTGGCCATCTTCGCCTCCGGTCCGCTCAAGCTGTTTGAGGTCGTGCCGCTCCCGATGGTCCACCGCTCCCGCCTGGCGGTGGAACGGGCGCCGCTGGTCCGGGAACTGGCCTCGGTGGAAGATGAATTCGGCCACCTGATGACGGTTGTGCTCGATCGGACCGCGGCCCGATTCTTCACCGTCACGGCGTTCGGTGCCGAGGAGGTGGAGGATCTGCGGGCCGACAGCACCCGGGGCGGGCGGTACAAGAGTGATCGCCAGGGCGCCCCCGGGCAGGGGGAGCACACCTGGAACAACCGGATTCGGGAAGAGAAGCAGCGGCACTATGCCGCGATCGCGCAGCGCCTCTTTGAACTGCATCGAGTCCATCCGGTGCACGGGCTCGTCCTCGCCGGTCCCGGCAAGGATGCCGGCGCGGTGGCAGCGTTTCTGCACCCGTACCTCGCCGAGCGGCTCATGGGCGTCGACAGCCTGAATCCCAAGGAAGTGTCCCTGCCGCTGGTCCATGAAGCGACCCTGGCGACCCGGCTCGTCTGGGAGCGGGAGGAGGAGCGGCACCTGGCACACGGGCTCGAGGACGCGGTTGGTTCCGGCTGGGCGGTGAACGGCATCCTGCCCACGTTGCAGGCGCTGGCGCGGGGGCAGGTGCGGACGCTGCTGGTGGCCGAGGACGCAACGGGCGACGGGTTCCGCTCGGTGAAGACCGGGCGACTGGCGATCAGTGACCGGGAACTGAAGGCGGATGGCGAGGTCGTCCCCGTCCTCGATCTGATCGACGAGGCGATCGAAGAGGGGCTGCGCCAGCGGGTCGAGGTCGAGGTACTCTACGATCCTGAAGCATGTGCCGCGGTCCATGGGCTCGGCGGGCTGCTGCGGTTCCGGTGAGCCTCAGAGCGATTCTCTTCGACGCCGGCAACACCCTCCTCTTCCTCGACTTCTCGCGGCTGGCGCGGGAGGTGGGGCCGGCGATAGGTGTGCCGCTGACGCCGGAGGAACTGGCGGCGCAGGCCCGGCCGGCGGCGCGCGCGCTGGAAAATGGCAGTTCGACCGACCGGGAGCGAGCCAGCCGCTACCTCGAGTCGATCTTCCTGCTCGCCGGTGTCGCGCCGGAGAAGCTGGACATGGTCCGTGACACCCTGCTGCTCATGCACCGTGAGAAACACCTCTGGGCCGACCTGCCCGAGGGGACGGCGGAGGGGCTTGAGGCGCTGGCGGCGGCCGGGTATAGGCTCGGCGTTGTGTCCAACTCCGATGGCCGGGTCGAGGAGGCGCTGGTGGCCGCGGGCATCCGCGACCACTTCGAACTGGTGATCGATTCTCAGCTCGTCGGGGTGGAGAAACCCGACCCGAGGATTTTCGAGCTGGCGCTTGAACGGCTGGGTCTCGGACCGGCGCAGGCGCTCTATGTCGGCGACATCTACGAGGTGGATGTCGTCGGTGCGCGCCGGGCCAGCCTGGACGTGATCCTGCTCGATCCGCTGGGCCTGCATGCTGGCCGCGAGGTACGAACGGCGCGCAGCGTTGCGGAGGTGGCGGAGATGATTCTTGGTATGGACGACACGAACGTGACGACTGCTAGCCGTTAGCCAGCGGCCAGTGGACCGGGGTCGTAAGCCAACCGCCAACGGCTAACGGCCAACGGCCCTGAACCACTTTCTTCGACTCGATATCACATGTCCCCAGCACTCGACAAAAAGCCCCGCACCCGCCCCATCCGCGTCCTCGTGGCCAAGCCGGGACTCGACGGCCACGACCGCGGGGCCAAGGTGGTCGCCGCTGCGCTCCGCGACGCCGGCATGGAAGTGATCTACACCGGCCTGCACCAGACGCCGGAGATGATCGCCAGCGCGGCGGTGCAGGAGGACGTGGATGTGGTCGGGCTCTCCATTCTCTCCGGCGCGCACATGACCCTCTTTCCCCGGGTGTACGCGCTGCTGCAGGACGCGGGGCGCAGCGACATCCTCATTACCGGAGGTGGCATCATCCCGCCGGAGGATATCGAGTCGCTGACCCGCGTCGGGGTCGGCCGCCTCTTCGGTCCTGGGACACCGACCACGGATCTCATTCGTTACATCGAGACGTGGGCCGACGAACACCTCCACGACTGAGCGCCGCGTGCCTCCCAAGTCTCCCTCCGCCCGGCCGCCCCGGCTGCGCGCGCTGACCGACGAGTACCTCCAGCTCGCGGCACGGCTGCGCGAGGGCGGTGGCCCCAAGCGCGTCGCCAAGATGCACGAGAAGGGACAGCTCTCGCCGCGGGAACGCGTCACTGGGCTGCTCGACTCCGGCGCCCCGTGGGTCGAGCTCGGCCTGCTCGTCGCCAGCGATCAGTATGAGGGCCAGGCCCCCGGTGCCGGGGTGATCACCGGAGTCGGTGTCGTCGCGGGGCGCGAAGTCGTGGTCGTCGCGAACGACTCCACGGTCAAGGCCGGCAGCTGGTGGCCGGAGACGATCACCAAGATGCTGCGGGCCCAGGAAGTCGCGATGCGCCAGCGTATCCCGATCATCTACCTCGTGGACTCCGCCGGCGTGAACCTGCCCTACCAGGGCGGGGTCTTTCCGGGCCAGTATGGCGCCGCGCGCGTCTTCTACTACAACAGTCTCATGCGGCGCTATCTGCACGTGCCTCAGGTGAGCGCCGTGATGGGCAGTTGCATCGCCGGCGGCGCGTATCTGCCGGCGCTGTCCGACGTGATCTTCATGGTCGATGGTACCAGCTTCATGGGCCTCGGCGGACCCAACCTGGTCAAGGGCGCGACGGGGCAGGATGTCGACGCCGAGTCGCTGGGTGGCGCAGCCATGCATACCTCGATCTCGGCGGTGGCGCACTACCGGGCCGCCACTGATCAGGAGTGCCTCGTCATGGTGCGGGAGTACGTCGCGCGGCTGCCCGTGGACCTGCCACGGCAGGCGGCGACGCTTCCCGCGCCACCCCGGCGGCCCATCACCGACCTCTACGAGATACTTCCCGCCGATCATCGCATGTCGTATGACATGCATGGCGTGCTCGACTGCCTTCTCGACGCCGGCTCACTGCTCGAATTCCAGCCCGATCTTGCCCGCGAGCTGCTCTGCGCCCACGCCCGGATCGAGGGGCATCCCGTGGCGATCCTCGCCAACACCCGCAGCGTCATCAAGGGCAAGGCGGGCCAGATGCCACGCATCGGCGGGATCATCTACACCGAGAGCGCCGAGAAGGCGGCCTATTTCATCGATACCGCCAACCGGGAGCGGATTCCGCTCCTGTTCATTCAGGATGTGAGCGGCTTCATGGTGGGTCCGGATGCGGAGCAGTCGGGGATCATCCGTGCCGGCGCGCGGTTCGTGGAGGCGATGGCGACGGCGCTCGTCCCGAAGATGGTGCTCACCGTGAATCATGCGTCGGGCGCGGGCTACTACGCCATGGCGGGGCAGGGCTTTGACCCGGACTTCATCCTCAGCTGGCCAACCGGCCGCATGGCGGTCATGGAAGGCGAGTCGGCGGTGGGCGCGGTGCATGGCCCCGAGCTCGCGCGCGCCAAGGCGGAGAAGCGCCCGCCGGCGCCGGACGTCCAGGCTGCGGCCGACGCGATGCGGCAGGACTACGAGCACCAGCTCGATGCCAAGTTCGCCGCCGCCCGGGGACATGTCGACGCGATCATCACGGTCGAGGAAACCCGTGATATCCTCGCCTTCCTGCTGGGCGTGACCCGCACCTTTGCGGGGCCGCACATCGGGCCGTTCGTCCTGCCGCCGCTGGACGTCGCGGGGTCCCGGTAGTGCCCGCGCGCGCTCATCGCGGCCTTTTGCTGGTCGTCGCGCTGATGTTCGTGTCAGCCTGTTCCCGCCCAGCGCCTGGCGCCACTGTCTCACCCGCTCCACTGTCCACCGCACCAGCCGCGCCGTCGCCCGAGGGGGAACTCTCCGGCTTGCCTGACGCGCCGCCTGTTGTCCGCGACACGACCGAGCCGACCCCAATGGTGGAGCCGGCCGAGGCTTTCCGCCGGGGCTGGATGCCGCTGCGGCCCACCGGGGTCCCTGCCTTTCTCGCGGCGCACCCGACGTACGATGGCCGCGGTGTCATCATCGGCATTCTCGATAGCGGCCAGGACCCGGGGATCCCCGGACTGGGGAAGACCACGACGGGCGACCGAAAGCTCCTCGACCTGCGTGATTTCTCCGGGGAAGGCGCCGTCGCCCTCACCCCCGCGACGCCCGCGGGGGACCAGCTCATCGTCGGCGGGCGGACCCTCAGCGGGGTGGCCCGCCTGCGAGGTCTCCGGGTCGGCACAGGTATGTGGGTTGGCACTCTCGCCGAGTTGTCCCTGGGCGATTTGCCCGCCTCCGATCTCAACGGCGATCGTGACAACGGCGATACCCTCGCACTGGTCGTGCTGCGCGCAACCGACGGCTGGGTGCTCTTCGCCGATACCGACGGCGATGGCTCGCTGTCGGATGAAACGCCGGTGCGCGACTATCTCGTCGCCCGCGAGACCCTTGCCTGGCACAGCGGGAAGCGTCCCGCGCAACTCAACCTCGCCGCCAATTTCACGACCGCCACGGGTGGCGCGCCGCGACTCGATCTGTATTTCGACACCAGCGCCCATGGGTCGCATGTCGCCGGCATCGCGGCGGGGCATCAGCTCTACGGGATCACGGGGTTCGACGGCGTGGCACCAGGCGCGTGGCTACTCGGCCTCAAGATCGCCAACAACGCGCAGGGCGGCATCTCGACGTCGGGCAGCATGCTCGCCGCCATGGACTACGCCATCCGCTTCGCCGCCAGGCGTCATGCGCCCCTGGTGCTCAATCTGAGTTTCGGCGTGGGGAAC
>JANOFA010000955.1:0-2705 GCA_031413355.1 Gemmatimonadota bacterium
ACGCCGTATCGTGTTCTTCAATCTGAGCGTTTCGCGCAGCCCGCTAACAGGCGCATGAACCTGCCAAGCCGCGGCGCGGGCCCCGTCACCGCTCACAGGTCAGCGCATCGCCGCGCCTTGCAGGTTATGCGCAGACGTTAGGCCGCAAACCTGGTGGCTTGGAGGTGCAGCGGTGCAGCGCACTGGTCTTAACGCCATATCTGAACCATCTGCTCCATAGACGCCCCGGTCCCGAATCGCGGGCTCTTCCCGTTGCCAGAGACTATCCGCGCCAGTCCTCGATTGCCGATTGCCGGTATTTCCCAAGCTGCAGCATCTCGCTATCTTGGATCAAACGCTCCTGGAGTGGTGGGTCCCTCACGATGCTCACTCGCTCTCATTCGTGAGACGCACGTCGCGATTGGAGGTGTCTCGTGCCCACACGCAGCACATGGTCGACGCGGCTCCGACTGGTTGCATGTTCCTTGGCGCTCACCATGAGCGCTTGCCGCGAGACCCCGGGCGGTCCAGATCCCATCGCCGCAGCCATCGTCATCGTATCCGGCGACGAACAGCCCGTCGCATGGGGAGAAGTAGCGACTGAACGCCTCGGCGTACGTGTACTTGATCAGCACGGCAATGGAGTCGCCGGAGCCATGGTCAACTGGACCCTTGCATCGGGCGGTGGGAGCCTCGATTCCAGTGTGGTCATCACTGATGAGACGGGTACCGGATACGCCCGCTACGCAGCAAATACCTCGCTTGGCGTCACAGACGCAAGGATCACAGCTGCTACCCCATCGATCTCGGGCGTCACCTTCTCTCTGACCATCTCTGGCCCTCCTGACGGCGTTACCGGCCACGCCCTTGAGCATTGCTCACCGTCCAACGGACAAGCTAGCAGACCGGTTGAGGTTGCGACGATCATTAATGAGTATCTATTCAGAGGAGTCACGGGCTACGACGCCGCAGGGAGAGTCGTTCCGCATGACCCCCCGTGTTCGGAGTTCACCAACAGCGCTTCGTCAGGGTACTTTTCGTTCAGTGAATTCAACCACAATGGCTACCACGATTGGGCCATAGTAACCGCTCGGCTAAGAAATGGTGCCGATGCCACGCTCGCCGCATACGGTGGTCAACTGATAGTTTCGAGCGCCTACCGATGTCCAGATAAGCAGCACGATGTCAATCCGCACGACTGGTTCGCTGGCGGAAGGCATATGCACGGTGACGCGATCGACTTTGTCACGCACGACTTGCAACAATGGCTCGCCGTGAAGGCCGCTGCCAAAGCGGCTGGTGCTTGCGTTGAACCGCTGACGGCGTCCTCGACAGATCATGTCCACGCTGATTGGCGAGGAACGTGCCCAAGTGGCTGGTGATCAGAATCATTGCCAGCAACGCACCGACCGGCCGGGTGTCTTCTACCCGTGTTTGTGGCCCTACTCACCACGCAAATGGCACTCTCCCCCGCCCTCGCGGCTACGCTGAGCGGCTCACTTCCCGCGCGGCCGTGACCAATTGCGGCCTAACCAGCGCATGCACCAGACGTGGCGCGGCCATGGCCTTGCTCTGGGCAGGCATTTGGCACAGCTTGTGGGACAGTGCCGTGTTCTGCGCCGCGCCACGCAGGTGATGCGCGGGCGTTAGCCAGCAAGCTGCTCCCTCCTCGGGGGATCGGCCAATCCAACGACGGACTTCGCAACATGGCCCGCAATGCGCTTACACTGAACTTCCTGAGTGCGATAGTCCTGTTGTTCTCGCCAACGCTCACAGTTGGTCAGACACCACCCGCGAGCCCCTCATCTGACAAGGCGTCAGAGAACCGTACGTACCCGTGGCGCGACAGCGTGCGCTTTGGTGACGGATTGTCGGTGGGAGGCCCACGCGCGGTCATGGTAGATGGCGTTGCGCCCACATCCTGGTGTCTCACTCCCGTACACCGGAGCACGGGAGATCTCGGCTTGACTGGGAGCAGTTGGATGGACGGTAGCCGGCAATGGCTACTCCAGGTGCTCTCGGACACAACAGACCTTGGCATCGGCTGGCGGCGCCAACTTGGCGGGGCCCCGGAGCTTTCGGATCGTGACACACTGGTTCAAGTCATGGACGAAGTGGCCTGCCATACGATTGCCGATTCTATCAACACTGCGTTCCTAGGTTGGGAGAATGGGCCTCCGCCAGTGGTTGCTTTCCGCTTCGCGGAGTTCATTGTAGCGTATCCGGCCAATGTGCAATTGGGTGAATTCGGGCTAGCCGTTGGCTTAAGCCCTTCCTTCAGCATCAAAGGGGCTTCGACTTGGTAGCGACCGTGCCTATTCCCCGTTGCTGGCTAACTAGCGCATGCACCAGACGTGGCGCGCAGCGCCTTGCGCCGGGCCGGTACTGAGCTCACTTTGGCGGACAGGTTCGTGTTCTTCGCCGCGCCACGCAGGTGATGCGCGGGTGTTAGCAAGCGGAAACCGGTGTCGGTGTTTGAACCACCCACTGATATTGAACACCCTGCCGGGCTGGCATCGGTGTAGGCACGGGGCGCCCCCGGAGTCGCCGGTCGCAGGCGAGATGGCGGCCGGCGCGAAGCGGTGAGGGGATCGTGGGGCGCTGCCGTGCGCGGAGTGCGGTGTTTGTCGCAGGCAGGTGACGGTGCGTCCGCTTTCTAACCAGCGCATGGACCTGTCAAGCCGCGGCGCCTGCCCTTTCGTTTACTAAGTGAAGTGTATCGCCGC
>JANOFA010000956.1:0-2095 GCA_031413355.1 Gemmatimonadota bacterium
ACTGGCGGCGGCGCACGAAGCCCGCACCGCGGTCGGTGAGTTCGAAAATTCCGAGGGATGGCGATGTCATGGAGTGCGGCAATATAGCACGGGGCGGGCAATCATTGGTCAGTTTGGGTTGGGGGAGGTACTCTATGTACACTAGGTGCGGGCCGTCATCCCGGCGTCAGGCGGGGGAGGGCGGGCGGGGCGGATTCATACCAGCGTGAGGCACCGTCACACAGTGTGTCTACTTTCCTGCAATATCCCAACCGCCATGCTGGCGACGGTTCTCCTCGCCGCCTGCTCGGACGGCCCCGGCCCGGCTACCGGTCCCGCGCCGGTGGCAAGCGTCACGATCATCTCGACCGACTCGGTCCTGTCGCCCATGGAGTCGAGCCAGTTCCAGGCCGAGATCCTGGACACCACCGGCAGCCTGGTGCTCCGCGTAGTGACCTGGTCAGTCAGCGACACCCTCGTCGCCGACGTCTCGTCGCTCGGGCTGCTGACGGCCCGCGCCAACGGATCCGTGAATGTCGTGGCCCAAGTCGATGGCGTCCGCGACTCGGTGCCGATCCGGGTCACGCGAAGCTTCACGGCCATCAGCGTGGGCCGCAGCGGGGCGTGCGCCCTAGGCGTGGACAGCACCGCCTACTGCTGGGGTTATGGACCCCGCGGCACGACAACTCCGCCAGCGGATACCTCGGCGCTGTCGGTGGTCGAGGGCGGGCTTTCCTGGCTCACGGTCGACCTGGGGGAGGGCAACACCGCCTGTGGGGTGACCGCAGACCATGCAGCCTACTGCTGGGGAGGCAGCAGCAACGGAATCATGGGGGCAGGGTATAACATCGCGGATCCGCGCGTGCCCAATCTGGTCCTCGGGGGACTGAGTTTCGATTCGGTGCGGGTCGGCAGTGAGCATGCTTGCGGTGTCACCACCACCGCTGCCGCCTGGTGCTGGGGTGCGAACAAGCATGGCGAGGATGGCGACAGCAGCCACACGGCCCGGTGGCAGCCCGCCGCGCTGTATGGCGGAGGGGGCTGGCGGACCGTCGTCGCGAATGGCTACACCACCTGCGGCCTGAACCCTGCCGGAGTGCCGTACTGCTGGGGAGTCAATCTCAATGGGTACCTGGGGATCGACTCGACCGACCAGGGGGACATTCTGGTTCCGCTGCCGGTGCAGACAACGGCGACGTACACCAATATGGTAATCGGCTATACGCACCAGTGCGCCCTGGGGTCCGGAGGTGCAGCTTTCTGCTGGGGCTACAATAGTAATGGTCAGCTTGGCCTCGGATTCCTGGATTCGACGGTGGCACGGACGCCGCGAGCGGTGAGTGGAGGGCACACCTTCACCCGATTGAGTGGTGGAGGCTATCACTCCTGTGGCATCGGAACCGATAGTACCGCCTGGTGCTGGGGGCAGGACACGCCAACCCCCACCCCCGTGCCCGGTGGCCACAGGTTCGTCCAACTGGACGCGGCGTGGTTCAAGAGCTGTGGAGTGACTGCCGGTGGCGCGGGCTATTGCTGGGCTGAGCCTGGGGGCACTCCGGTGCGCGTCCGCGATCCCTGACCCAATGGCGCAGGATCTCCTCTTCTACGACGGCAGTTGCGGCCTCTGCCACCGGACCGTGCTCTTCACCATGCGGCACGACCTCGAGGGCACCCGGTTCCGCTACGCCCCGCTCGGCGGTGGCGCTTTTCGGGCAGCGTTTACACCGGAGCAGCAGCAGACACTGCCTGACAGTGTCGTCATCCGGACCGCCGACGGGAGGACCCTGCTGCGGTCCGCCGCGGCGCTGCATATCGGGGAACAGCTCGGTGGCCCGTGGCGCGTGATCGCGCGGGCGACGGGGCTGCTGCCGCGTTGGCTGCTGGACTGGGGGTACGACCGGATCGCGAGTGTGCGCAAACAGCTCTTCGCTGCGCCAAAGGAGAGTTGCCCGATGCTGCCGCCGGAGCTGCGCGGGCGGTTTCTCCCGTGAGCGTGGGGTGGAGCAGAGCTCTGCCCCTACGAGAAAATGCCTGTCGTGCAGCACAGGGCGGAGTCGGAGCTCCGCCCCTACCCAATCGCCCAATCGCCGGTCGGGCACGGAGGCCCGACCTACCC
>JANOFA010000957.1:0-5932 GCA_031413355.1 Gemmatimonadota bacterium
TGCGACGGCCGCATGAGGGCGACCTCCTCGTGCAGGCTGACCGGGCGCTGTATCAGGCCAAGTCTGCCGGCCGAAACGCCGTGGCGTAGGCCCGCGGGAATCGAAAGCGAGCAATCGTGACTGGACCGTCTCCCATCCGCCATCCCGAGTCATCGGCCCCGAGCCGGAATCCGAACGCGTTCGACAACGCGCCGGACCCGTGGGGTGTCCGTCGGGCGGAGAACCTCCTCACCAGCCTCGAGGGCGTTCTCTCCGCCCGGGTCGTGACCACCCCGCTCGGCGAAGTGAGCGAGGTGCACATCCTGGCGCAGGCGGGGCTGGCCCCGAAGCAGCTGGTGCGGAACATCGAGTCCGCCCTGCTGGCCCAGCTCGGCCTCAAGATCGATCATCGCAAGATCTCCATTGCGCAGACGGCGGATGTGCGGCCCATCGAAGTGGTGGAAAAGGGGGTCGTGCGGGAGCGGGCCATGCGCCGGGCGGCGCTGTTCGAGTCGCTTTTCGTGGCACCGGGCAAGCGGCCGCACCGGGTGAGCCTGACCGTCTCCCTTTCGTTTGCCGGCCGGGAGGCCTCGGCGGAGGAGGAGTCGAGCGATACGCCGCGGAGCAAGGTCGAGGCGGCGGCGCGGGCGGCGGTGTCGGTGCTGGATCAGCTGCTGTCGGATCACTCCGTGGCGCTGGAAGGCGCCAAGATCATCGACGCCTTTGATCGCGAATTCGTGATCGTGGCGGTGCAGGGGCTGGGCGGGCGCGAGGCGGTGCTGCTGATCGGCACGGCGGAGGTCAAGGAGAGCGCGGAGCGCGCGGCGGTCTTTGCGGTGCTGGATGCGACCAACCGGTGGGCGGAGTCGCGCCGGCCGGGGTGATTCGCCGGATAGGGAGTGCGGACTGTCACTGGAAACTTTTACGAGGAAAATACGGCAGCGGCCCTGGTCTTTGGTTGGAGTAGCGGAGACTAGCGGAATTTTTGAGAGCGGAGCGTCGGCTGAGCCTTAGCGGGGCTTGGTCCTTCCCGAGAGATTTTTCCTGACTCGAGCAAGGAGACGCTCATGCACGCAACAGTGTGGGCCCTGATCGCGGGGTTTGTCGCCAGAGCTGCGGTGAAGGTGATCACCGCTTCTGAGGGCGGAAATTGGGCTTAGCCTGATTTCTTGACCGAGGCCGCTGCCAACTACTTCATGAAACAAGAACTAGAGACTCGGCTTCTCGTGGCCGCTGTGGCTTGCGCAAGCGCCGCCGTAATGGTGGGGGCTTGGGATGTGCGCATGCCGTATCCGGGTCTTTGGCCCTTGTTCATGTTCGGCTTTGTTGCGTTTCTGCTTGACCTGAGCAGCAACCCACTTCAGCTGGGGGCAGTGGGCTCGACATCCTTCGTGGTTCACCTCGCTGGCGGAATTCTCTTCGGCCCATTCTGGGGAGGGCTGATCGCCGCAGGCGCCACGTTTGGTTCCCAATTGAAGCAAGGCACTCCTTGGCTCAAGCTGGTCTTCAATGTCACTCAACGAGCGTTGTGTGTCGCCGCTGGAATGCTCCTCTACAGTGCAGTTGGCGGGGGCTTGCCTCCGGCATATCTCGTCGAAGGTGCACGACTCGGTAGCTTGGCCGCGCAGCGCGACCTGGCCCTCTTCTTCTTGCCGGCTATTTCTTATTTCGCAATCAACACTGTTCTCTTGAACGCGGTTGTGGCCTTCAGCTCTGGGAAGCCTTTCCGAGAGGCTTGGAATCTGAATGCGAAGGGAGTTTTCGGTTACGACATCGCGGCCAGCACACTCGCAATTGTCCTCGCGTTCGTGTATTCGGCCTCTGAGCGAGCTTTCGGACTGGGTGTGCTTGGATTCGTCGCCGTCCTCGCTCCTATTCTAGTTACACGGCACGTCTACGGGCTCTACCGGCGGTTACAAAGCAGCGGGCGCGAACTTCTCGACTTAATGGTCAAGGCCATCGAAGCGCGCGATCCGTACACCTCTGGGCATTCTGTGCGCGTCGCCTCGCTGGCAAAGGCTATTGCCCAAGAGGCCAAGATGTCGGCCGAAGATGTCGAGTTAGTATTCACGGCGGCGATTTTGCACGATGTTGGCAAGATTCACGAGGAATTCGCTCCTCTTCTCCGAAAGGATTCCAAGCTCACCCCCGAGGAGACCGCGCTCCTTCAGACCCACTCGGTGAAGAGCGCAGATCTCGTCGGGATTATCTCCGGGTTTCGTGGGGTGGTCCAGGACGCGGTTCGGAGCCATCACGAGCGCTGGGACGGCGGTGGATATCCTGACGGCCTGGCCGCGGAGGAAATCCCCTTGGGTGCGCGGATCATTATGATCTCGGACACGACCGACGCCATGACGACCGACCGCCCCTACCGCAAGAAGTTGCCGATCGATGCGGTCATTTCCGAATTGCAGAAATACCGCGGGACTCAGTTCGACCCGACGCTCGTAGACATTGCCGTGAGCTCGATGGCGGTTCGCCGTGTAATGGCCGATCTTCAGTCGTCGCAACCCGTCGCCGAGATGAGAGCCATCGAGGGAGGCTCGAAGAAGGTATCCCCAAAGCCGGCTACTTCTTGGAGGAACAGGGCCAGCTGGCCGAAGATCCGTTCATTCTAGGGCAGACCAAGCCCGCATCGTGCAATTTGGTGCACGACTGCCGAGGGAAGATGTGAAACCGCACTCATCCGCTCGTGCCACCCACCCGATACTTGCCTGCCCGTTCTGTTGTTGAGCCACTGTTCCGCAGATAGGATTTCGGCTCTATCCACCGCGTCAAATCTCCACATCTCATCCTTGCGCTCCGCTTGATGGGCGTACGCCCGATTCCATTCTCCGGCTTCACCAGCCACCAGAGCCACCCAACGTGCAAGGGTTCCGGCGTATGCGGACGACAGAGGTTCTCCGCCGTACTTGTCTACGGCCTCTGAGGCGGCCAACAGGCTTCTGCTTCTTTCCCCGCACATCGCAAAAATGTCTGCGACGATGGCGCCATGAGCTTGATCGAGCCAGGCCACTTCTCCCGCCGTTTGAGCCTGAGCCTCCTCGGCTATTGCAAGCGCCTTCGAGAAGTCGCCGATCATGGCAAGTATTCGCCCCAGTAGTAGGGAAGTTCTCATCACTTCCCACGGGCTTTCCTGCTCCTTCCGGAGGCAGAGTGACTGCCTTACAACTTCCTTCGCGCCGCGATAGTCGCCCAGCCTGTAGCGGCAGATCCCAATGTTGTGAGCGGCGCCGGCCTCCAGTCTTTCATCAAGGGAGTGTTTGCTTCGTTCGAGTACTTCTGTGAACGCCTCCAGTCCCAATTGGTAGTTCCCCGCCGTAACGTGAAGGCAGCCAGTAACCAAGATGAGTCGGCAAGTTGACTGCGTTCTAATGCGCCCGGAGTTCGCCTCTTCCAGAAGAGCAATATTTGTTTCCATGGATCTCGTAAAGCTCGTAACATCGTTGCATACCCATGCCAGAGACGTCCGCGCGGTGGCGATAAGTATCTGTTCTCGTGTCAACGCGGTTTGACTCCAAACCGCATTGGCAAACTTGAGAAGCCTGCTTGCCGCTGCTTTGTCGCTTAAGAAATGGGCGTTTTGTGATCCACTCAGGATCAAGTGTGCGGCTTCCGCAGTATCGGCACAATTCTCGAGGTAGGTCTCGATAGCTTTGAGTTGACTCGATGCTATTTCACGAGTCGCCAAACACGCCGCTGTGGCATGTGCTCGAAGTACCTCAGCCTGACGGTTGGTGTCGGGACTATGCCAGGTCTCACCATCTATCCACGCCACCGACTCCTCCCACCGCCCCTGTTCCTGCAGCGCCTCCGCCAGCAGCAGCTTCGCCACCGGCTTCACATCGTCGCCCAGGCTCGCCATCGCGGTCTTGAGCGCGAACTCCGCATCATACGGCGCACCACCGTCCATCGCCTCCCGCGCGCCGCGCAGCAGATAGGGAATCGCCTCCAGCGGCCGGGCCGAGCGGAAGCAGTGCCACGCGAGCATCAGGCCCGGCACATGTTCCCCGCGGTCTTCGGCGCTGATCAATCGGTCCGCGATCAGGCCATGCAGCGCCCGCCGAAGCGGCGAGGGGACTTGCATGTACGCATAGCCCCGCAGCAGTTCGTTGCGGAACTCCATCTCCCGCCCGCCGTCGCGCAGGATCCGCCGCTGGGTGAGCTCCGCCATCCCCGCCAGCGTCTGGGCCAGTGTGAGATCCACCAGCTGGTACATCGGCAGGTCATTGAGCCGCTCGCCGAGGATGGCGGCCAGGTTGAGCACCGCGCGGCCCGCCTCGGGCAGGTCGCGGAAAACCCGCTCAAGCAGGCGGCGATACATCTCCTGACCGGCATCGGCCTGCGATTCGGCGGTCATGGCATCGACCGACAGCGCCAGGCTCTGTTCCCCGTGGATCCGCCAGTCATCGAACAGGAGCTCGAGCACCATCGGGATCCCCGCCGCCGCCCGCACCAGGGCCCGACGCACCGCCGGAATGACGACGACGTTGCCCGCCGCCGCCAGCAGGCGCACCACCTCGCCGGTCTCCTCCTGCGTGAGTGGGGCCAGCTCCACCGGTGTGAGGCCCAGCGACTCACGATGATCCAGCAGCTGCCCGGCCCGGGCGCTCTGCTTGAGCTCGGACTCCCGCGCTGCCAGGACGATCATGACCCGCGCAGTCCTGGTGCGGCGCAGCAGCAGGTGCAGCACCGCCACGCTGGCATCGTCGGCCAGGTGCACGTCGTCCACCACCAGGATGACGGGGTGCTCATCGGCCACGGCAGCGACCAGCTGGTGAATCCCCTCGGCGAGCTGCAGCCGGGCCGACTCCCCCTCGGGGTGCGGGGCTGGTGGCAGATGGGGATAGCGGTCCCGCACCGCGGGGACGACGCGGGCCACCGCCGCAAGCCACTCCGGCGGCGTGGCACTTGCCCCCGGCCGCTCGAGCAGCCCCCGCACCAGGGTGGAGATCGCGGTGAAGGGGATGTCCCGCTCACACTCGTAGCACTGCACCCGGCTGGAGACCGCACCCTCCAGGCCGGCGGCGGTCACCAGCCGTTCGGCGAGCGTGGTCTTGCCAATGCCGGAATCGCCCAGCAGCAGTGCATGCTGTCCGCGACCCCGATGCATCCCCTCCCACAGCTCGTAGACCACCTGGTATTGCCGTCCCCGGCCGATGAACGCGCGATTGCGCCACTGGTCGGTCGGCACGGTGGGAATGTGCGAGGTGCCCGGTGGTTCATAGCCCCGCTGGCGCAACCGGAGCGCCATCCCCTCCACCAGCGGCGAGGGCGTGGCGCCGACCTCATCCGCCAGCCGCTTGCGCCACGCCTGGAAGATCCGGATCGCGCTCAGGCGGTCGCCGGCAAAGGCCCGCGCTTCCATCTTGGCGCGGATCGCCTCTTCGCTCAGCTCGTCGAGCTCGAGCAGCCGGTCGGCCAGCGGCTCGATGCGAACCTGGTTGCCGGTGCGGCGGCACCGGTCCATGAGGATGACAAACGCCTCCCGGATGGCGGGAAACCACCTGGCCCGCTGCTGGTCGCGCCAGACCATGAACTCCGGCGCCCGGCCGATGTCGAAGTCATCGAGGAACCCGCCCACCTCCAGCGGTGGCGTGATTTCGTCGCCGAGGATGTCGCCGCTCGTCAGGCGCGCGAGGTCCACTTCGAGGTCGGCCGCGACAAACCGCACCGTGTCCCGGGTGGATTCGAAGGTCCGCAGCCCCATCTTGCCGCGAATCACCGAGAGGGCGGTTGCGAGCGAGTGGCGCCCCTCAGCCGGTGAGGCCTCCGGCCAGAGCAGATCGGCCAGGCGATCCCGCCGGTGGCGCCGGCGTGGTTCGACCGCCAGGAAGACCAGCAGCGCGAGGTGCTTGCGGGTGCGGAACCGGATGGGCTCACCGGTCGGGCCCCGGAGTTCCGGGACCCCGAGGCAGCGGAGGGCGTGGCGGGGAGGCATGCGCTATCGGTA
>JANOFA010000958.1:0-4718 GCA_031413355.1 Gemmatimonadota bacterium
TGGTCGGGCCGAAACTGGCCGGCGTGGGCGAGAAGCTGGTAAGCTGGATCGGAGGAGCGGCCTTCGGCATCCTCGGCACAGCGACCCGAATCAGCCTCAACCTCACCATTGCACTGTTCATCACCTACTACCTGCTGCTCAGCGGCGGCCGGGCGTGGGCGGGGGTGAGACCGTACATCCCCTTTTCTCCCGCCAGCGCCGACCTCCTGAAGGACCGGTTCCGGGATGTGACGATCTCGACGGTGATCGGCACCGGCCTGGTCGCCGTGATTCAGGGCGCGGTGGTCGGAATGGCGTTCTGGTTCACCGGCCTCTCGAACGCAGTCTTCTGGGGGCTGGTGACGATGGTCTTCGCCATTCTCCCGGTGGTGGGATCCGGGCTGGTCTGGGGACCGGGCGCACTGAGCCTGATACTCGGCGGGCATGTGGGTGCGGCGGCGGCTCTCGCCGTGGTCGGCATCTTCGTGGTGGGCAATGTGGACCTGCTGGTGCGCCCCGCCGTCTTCCGCCGCTATGCCCAGATCCATCCGCTGGTGACGCTGGTCGGTGCGATCGCCGGCGTCGGCTATTTCGGACTGCTGGGCATACTGATCGGGCCGCTGGCGCTGTCGTACTTCTTCGAGCTGCTCCGGATCTACAGCCAGGAATACGCCCTCCCCCCAGCAGCGTCCGCGGCGACCGCCACTGCCGCGCCCGGTCCGGTGGTCTAACCCCGCGATCTCCGTTGCTCGGCGCGTCGTGGGCGGAGTAGTTTCCCCGACGCCCGCACGATCCGTTTCCCTGACCGAGTCCGGCATGACCTCTGGCCTGCCCTCCGAGCCCGTGCGCGGGCTGGACAACGTGATCGCCCTCCAGTCGAGTGTCTGTCAGCTGTCGGCCAGCGATGGCCGGCTGGCGTATCGCGGCTATGACGTGCGGCAACTGGGTGAACACGCCAGCTTCGAGGAGACCGCATTCCTGCTGGTGCGCGGCCACCTGCCGAGCAGTGCCGAGCTGCGGCTCTTCTCCGCCGAACTCAAGCGGCAGCAGAAACTCTCGCCCGCGGTGCTCCGCGTTCTGAAGGCGGCGCCGCCCGGTGCGGATGCGATGTCGGTATTGCGGGCCGCGCTGGCGGTGCTGGCACTCGAGCTTCCGGTCAAACTGCCACCGGGCCACGAGGACGCCCTCTCCCAGGGTTTCCGCCTGCTGGGCGTGACACCGACGATCGTGGCCGCGTGGTACCGGCTGCGCGCCGGCCAGCGTCCCGTGCTGCCCCGGAGGAGTCTGGGCTTCGTCGCCAATTTCCTGACGATGCTCGCCGATGCAGCCCCGGCGGATGAGGCTGTCCGGGCGCTGGAGACAGCGCTGATCGTTCGGGCGGACAATGAGCTCAATCCATCCACATTTGCCGCCCGGGTGACGGCCTCGACTGGTGCCGACGTCTTCGCCGGCGTGCTGACCGCAGTCTCGGCGCTGGCGGGGCCGCGCCACGGCTGGCACACCCGCAATGTGATAATGGCGCTCGAGGAGATCGGTGGACCGGAGGGGGTGGAGTCGTGGGTCCGCGATCGGGTCGCACAAAAAAAGAAGATCCCGGGGTTCGGGCACGTGGTCTACACCGGGGAAGACCCTCGCACCGGGCTGCTGCGTGCCCTGGCGGAGACCGAATGCCAGCGGACCGGGAATTGGCCGTTGTTCCGCACCGCGCGCGAGCTGGAGCTGGTCGCGCACCGGGTCGCCGGCCAGCATGCGATGGTCGATTTCTACCTTGCCCCGATCTATCGGTCGGTCGGGATCCCCACCGACCTCTTCACCGCGCTCTTTGCCGTGAGCCGGATGAGCGGGTGGGTGGCCCATATCCTCGAACAGTACGGCGACGATCGCCTGCTGCGTCCGCGGGCGGAGTATATTGGGCCGGTGGATCTGGAGTACCGTACCGTGCGCCGCCGACGCTGAGTTCGCTCACCCCGCCAACACCCTCCGAACCTCCCGGTTTCCATGCCTTTCGCCACTACAGTGCTCTCCTCCGCGCCCGCTGGTCACACGACGCCGCTGCTCGCGGTGGTCGTACCGAGCGGGGCGCTTCCCGACTCACTGCTCGCGCTGGACACCCAGACCGGTGGCGCACTCGGCCGACTATTTGCCTCAGGCGACTTCGCCGGCAAGAAGGACGAATCGGCGCTGCTGCACCCGGTCGGTGCCGCCGCACGGATCCTGCTGCTGGGCGTCGGCAAGAGTGCCGAGGTGAGCCGCACGTCGCTCCGCCGGGCCGCCGCCGCCGCCGCGAAGCGGGCCCGGGCAATCGGGGTGCCGACGTTCGCCCTGTATCTCACCCCGGAAGGGCGCGGCTCGATTCCGTCCCGTGATGCCGGCCAGCTGCTCGGGGAGGGCCTGGCATTCGGCGCCTGGCATTTCGCCGAACTCAAGCAGCCACCCGAAGAGAAGAAGCCTGCCCTCGAGCGGGCCGAGATTCTCGCGCCTGACAACACCGCGGAGGTGACCGCGGGGCACGCGGTTGGCGCTGCGATCGGGGCGGGGCAGACGGTCACCCGCGACCTGCAGGTCCTGCCGGGCAACACCTGCACGCCGCCGTACCTGGGAGAGATGGCCCAGGCGCTCGGCGCACGCCACGGCATCGACGTCACGGTGCTCGACCTCGCCGCGATCCGGAAGGAGGGGATGGGCGGCCTGCTCTGCGTGGCGCAGGGGAGCGTCGTTGAGCCCCGCTTCATCATCCTGGAATACAAGGGCGGAACCGGCGCACCAGTGGTGCTGGTGGGCAAGGGTGTCACGTTCGACACCGGTGGCATCTCGATCAAGCCGGCCGACAAGATGGAAGACATGAAGTACGACATGTCCGGGGCGGCCGCGGTCCTCGGCACCTTTGAAATGCTGGGCCGGCTCAAGCCGAAGCTCAACGTCATCGGGCTGATCCCGTCGACGGAAAACATGCCAAGCGGCACGGCGGTGAAACCGGGCGACGTGGTGAAGAGCCACCTCGGCAAGACCATCGAGATCATCAACACCGATGCGGAGGGGCGGTTGATCTTGTGCGACGCCCTCTCGTGGGCCCGACGGTACAACCCGGCCTGCGTCCTCGATGCGGCGACCCTCACCGGGGCGGTCGTGGTCGCGCTGGGGCACTCGGCGGCCGGCATCATGGGCACCGACGAGGCCCTGCTGGCGGAAGTGCAACGGGCGGGTGAGCGATCCGGCGAGCGGGTCTGGCCGCTGCCGCTGTGGGAGGAGTATCACGACCTGATCAAGTCCGAGATTGCCGACATGAAGAACTCGGGGGGCCGGCCCGCCGGCAGCATTTCGGCGGGGTGGTTCCTGCGCGAATTCGTGAGCGGCTACCCGTGGGTCCACATCGATATCGCTGGTACGGCGTACAGCGACCGAGAAGACGCCACCCGGGTCAAGGGACCGACCGGGATGGGCATGCGGCTGTTCGCCGAGTTCGTGCTGGGGCGGGCGGGGTGAGACGGCGGGGAACGGGAACGGCAACCCCGGGAACGGGGAACGGGACGCGGTTGATCCCGTTCCCCTTTTCCCGTCCCCTGTTCCCGCTCTTGCTCATATTGCTGTCCTCCGGTCCGGTCCTGGCTCAGATCCCCTACGACTCGCTCCCGGCCGACACGCTGACCCGGGACACCGTCAACACCACCGAGAAATACCTGAAGGCCCTGACGGCGAACCGCATCGTTCTGCCGGTCCTGCCGCTGGTCGGTGTCGATGTCCCGCTGCCCCCGGCGAGCCGGGAGGTGCTGACCCGCGACTCGCTCATCTGGGCGACGGCGGAAACGGTCGCCGATCTGTTGCAGCGGATTCCCGGCGTCTATCTCTGGCGCGGTGGCTGGGTCGGGCGTACCGAGTATCCCAATTTCCGCAGCCGCGGTCCGACGTCGGTGGAATATCTGGTCGATGGCATGCCCTACCTCCCCATCGGACCGGATAGCGTCGGTATCGATCCGTCGCTGTTCTCGCCCAGCCTCTATGACCGGATCGAGATCGAGCGGTGGCCCGGACAGCTCCGGGTCCACCTCTTCACCAGGCGGCAGGATCGTCAGGCGCCGTACTCGTCTATCGGCGTCGCTGCCGGGGACAAGGACATCGCCCGGTACACCGGCTCGCTGGAGAAGCGGTTCCCATCCGGGATGGGCTTCGCACTGAGCGGTGAACGGATGGTCGCCCCGACGGCGACGGGCAATAGCAGCGACTTTGACATTACCAACTACCGGGTGCAGCTGGGCTATGTGCCCAGCAACCGCTTCGGGGTGCAAGCCCAGCTGCTGCATTCCTCGCCCGACCGGAAGCCGTTCGTCAATTTCACCGACACGCTGGACCTGGCCCTCACCGGTGCGCGGAGTGATGCCCAGCTTCGGGTCTTCTGGCGGAAGCAGCACGATGAACTGGGACTGCGTGCCGATGCCTTCCTGAACCGGACAACCTGGAAGGGGAGCGGGGTGGACGACCAGGTGCGCCAGGGCGGAGTGGTGCTGGGATGGCGCAGTCCGACGATTGGAATCTCCACTCGCCTGATGAACCGGTCCCGCTGGACCCCGGTGGACCTGCTGGCCAGTGCGGGCTGGGCTGGCGCAACCGCGCTCAGCGCCTCGGTCGAAGCCGGCTACCAGCGCCACGACCGGGACCGGACCAGCCGGTGGATCGGTGTGCGTGGCGGGCTGGGACTCCCGCTCGGCTTCATGCTGAGCGGTGCCCTCAAGCAGGGCTCGATG
>JANOFA010000959.1:0-5297 GCA_031413355.1 Gemmatimonadota bacterium
CATCTCCGCCTTTGCGCTGACCGAATCGAACGTCGGCTCCGATCCGGCCGGTGTCTCCACCCACGCCGAGCTCTCGGCGGACGGCACGCACTACATCCTGAACGGCGAGAAGTTGTGGTGCACCAACGGCACCGTGGCGGAGCTGTTCGTGGTGATGGCACGGACCAGCGGCAAGAAGATCACCGCGTTCATCGTCGAAGCCGACTGGCCCGGTGTCGAGGTGGTGCAGCGGCTGCACTTCATGGGCCTCAAGGCGATCGAGAACGGCATCATCCGCTTCACCAACGTGAGGGTGCCGGTCGAGAACATCATCTGGGGCGAGGGCAAGGGGCTCAAGCTCGCGCTGATCACCCTCAACACCGGTCGGCTCACGCTGCCGGCCTCGTGCGTCGCGGGCGGCAAGCGCTGTCTCGAGATTGTGCGCCACTGGGCGAGCCAGCGGGTGCAGTGGGGCCAGGCGGTGGGCAAGCATGACGCCGTCGCCCAGAAGATCGGGCGGATGGCGGCCGAGATCTACACCATGGAGGCGGTGAGCGACCTCGCCAGCCTCATGGCCGACGCCGGTGACCGGGACATCCGGCTCGAGGCAGCGATTGCCAAGATGTGGAACACCGAGGTGGCCTGGCGCATCATCGACGACACGCTGCAGATCAAGGGCGGCCGCGGCTATGAAACCGCCGACAGCCTCCGGTCCCGCGGTGAGCGGCCCGATCCGGTTGAGCGGATGATGCGCGACAGTCGCATCAACCTGATCTTCGAGGGATCCTCGGAGATCATGCGGCTGTTCATTGCCCGCGAGGCGGTGGACACGCACCTCCGCGTGGCCGGGGCACTGATCGACCCCAAGTCGACCGGCTCGCAGAAGCTGAATGCCCTGATGAAATCTGCCGCGTTCTACAGCCTATGGTATCCCAAGCTGTGGATACCGTTCAGGGGCTGGTTCGGCTACGGCGAGTTTGGCCGGCTGACGGGGCACCTGCGCTTCGTGGAGCGTTCCAGCCGGCGGCTGGCGCGTACCCTGTTCCACTGCATGGTGCGCTTCGGGCCCAAGCTCGAGAAGCGCCAGGCGGTCCTCGGTCGCCTGGTCGAGATCGGCGCGGAGCTGCTGGCCATCTCGGCGGCATGCAGCCGGGCCCAGGCGATGGTGAAGGCGCAGCCGACGCAGACCGGTCCGCGGGAACTGGCCGATGTCTTCAGCCGCCAGGCTCGGCGCCGGGTGGAGCAGAAGTTCCACGAGGTCTGGTCGAATGACGACGTCGCAACCTACGCCACCGCGCGGCATGTGCTGGACGACCACTTCCTCTGGCTCGAGGCGGGGATGGTGCGGGACGGAAAGTAGGAGTAGGCGGCAGCCGGCAGGCGGCAGGCGGCAGGCGGCAGAAATTTGGAAGGGCGGAGAGGACCGAATGGTCTCCTCCGCCCTTTTCATTCTTCCGTCCACCGCAACCGTTCGGTTTCCTGGGCAGCCCGGCCGTGGTGGCGCGGAGCTTACCGGCTCCCCGCAGCGCTCGGCTTGCAGGTATATCCGTACGCCAGCTGCTGCAGCGCCCCGCCCCGCTCCTTGAACAGCGCGCTGATCGTGACGCATTTCTCCAGTGGTGCTTCAAGGGCGACCGTGCCGCGGAACCGGCCGGCAACACGGGCGCCGGGGTGGCGGGCCTCAAACTCCGCCCGACTCGAAGTGCCCTGCGCCGCGGGATCAACCACCAGCACCAGGCGCTCGGCCGCGTCGAAATAGAGGGTCGGCGACTGCGAGGTCTCATCGACCCGAATGCTCGGGACAATGACCACGCCGCCAACTTCCCAGCGTGGAGGCGGGGCGAGTCGACGGGGCAATCGGGCACTGGCCAGGGCTTCTCGCTGTCCCCGAGTGGCGAAGATGCGCTCGACATCCGGCAACGTCGTCTTGCCCAGAATCAGACCAACAACATCGGTCTCGGCGACAGCACTGGCGACTGTGCCCTCCTGCGCGGTGAGCGCGGCTGGCACAAGAGCGAGGGCGATCAGAATGTGATCTAGCACACGCATCAGGGGAGCTCTCTACTGGGGACAGCTCCACGATAGGCAACCGCCGTACCGCTCCCCAACCTGGCCCGTAAGCACTTGCCCCGCAGGGCAGTAGCCCCCAGGCACCAACCGGCCCGGGGTGATACCGACAGCAGCGTGCGGCGCGCGCGGGATAGTGCACGAGTCCTCGAAGGAGGCGGGTACCGTCCCGGCGCTGGGGGGATTGGGGAATTAGATTGGTGGCGCCTGGCGGTCAGCAACGGTTCACCTGGCCCGCAGGAAAACAAAAGCGACCCGCTGGGTCGCCCGCCTCATGGCTCGAAGGAGAACACCATGGCTGTCGCCGAAGGACGCACCATCCCGTTCGTGGGCCCGGAGCAGGTCGATGTCGCCGTCCTGGAGACCTTCGGCTATGACGGCCCGGAGCAGGAGATCCTGACCGAGACCGATGAATTCAGCGCCGTCTGTCCCTACAGCGGATTGCCGGACTTCGCCACGCTCGCGATCCGTTACGTGCCAGCCTCGAAGTGCATCGAGCTCAAGAGCCTCAAGTACTATGTGACCAGCTACCGCAACGTCGGCATCTTCCAGGAACACGCCACCGCGAAAATGGCCGAGGACCTTTCAAGAGTGCTGACCCCGAAATGGCTCGAGGTGAAGACCGTCTACCGGGTGCGCGGCGGCTTTCTCACGACCTGCGTGGTACGACTCCCGGTGAGCTGACCCGCCCTGGCCTAGCCGCGCGACCGCCGTTCCCAGACCCGCCACTCTTTCGGCAGCGACAGGTAGTAGCCCGTCACCACGCTGACGAGCGAGATGATGCTGGCCACAATGAAGATGTAGTACACTACCCGCGCGCTGGGGATGAATCGCCGCAAGCTGCCAAAGGTGTGCAACCCCATCACCGTCCGATGCAACTGTCCCTTCCGGTCGATGCGGCTCAAGACCCCCGTCGCAACATTGACGTGCACCACCGTGCCCGCCGCGTCCCCCAGCCCCATGCGCCAGACCGGCAATGCTCCGCCCCGATAGACCCCATCGTGCCGCTCGATCAAGGTCGGCGCGCCAATCGTGGCCGTGGGTGAATCGAGCAACACCACTTCCCGTGCGACCGCTTCATCGACCATGACACGGGTGCCGTCGCCCGCGTCGAGCAGCATGACCGCCCCACGAGCCCCGGTCAGGCGGTAGACGATTTTCGCGCCGAGGCGCTCGACGGTCACCTGGGTAATCGGGGCGATGCCACTGTCTGCCGCGACAGCCGCCTGGACCGCCTGGGCCGGCGGCAGCGTCGCACGGGCAAAGTCGGGCCCGGTCCCACGGTGACCCCCACCCCGCGCGGCGTCTCCCCCGACCGCCATGATGCCGGTGATGATCCACATCACCAGCACCAGCCCGATACCGATACCAACCCACTTGTGGATCTTGAAGATCAACCGCACAGCGACTCCTCCTTCAGGTGATTGCAGGCGGGCAGGATAACCCGGCGACAATGAACTCAAGATGAAATCCGGTCAGGGCGGGGGGCGGAGCCACTGGCGACCAGTTGCTCCGCCAGCCGCCGCAACCGATCGGCCCCTGGTACCGCAGCCACCCACCGCAGTGGCACCGCGCGCTCGCCATCCCGCGCTCCCATCAGCCCGCCAGCGACCGCCGCGTTGGTGTCGGTGTCGCCGCCCGCCGTTGCGAGCCATTGCAACCCCCGCTCCAGATTCGGTTCGTGATACGCGAACCAGAGCGCCGTCTCGACGCCGTGGACTACGTACCCCGCCTCGGGCCCGGATATGGGCAGCTCCTCGCGCCGTTCGAGCGGCACCCGGCGGATGGCGTCGCACAATTCGGCCGGGGCGGCGTTGCTGGTCAGCGCCTCGAGCACATCCCCGATGAAGTCGCGCCGGCCGCGGAGAAAGCAGGCCGCGGCGACGTTGATGGCAACGGCCCCCCAGCCACACCGTTCGTCGGGATGGGTGAGGACCGCGGTGTGATAGCTGCCGCTGATGAGATTGGGCGGCGTGCCGAAGGTCCGCAGGGCGACGGGCAGACAGCGCGACAGTACCCCGTTGCCCGCCTGTCCGCCGGCGGAGCCGGGCGGCGAATCGTGCTGCCGGATATGCCTGAGCGCGGTGCGGGTCCACAGCCCGATGCCCCGCCCATCCTGCTCGGCCCACTCGACCCAGCGCAGCGCCAGCCGCCGCAGGTCCACCTCCGGCTCCAGCAATTCCTCCGCCAGCAGTACGGTCAGGGCAAGATCATCGTCGTAGGGGGAATCGGCGCTGTCCTGGCGGATGATGTCCGGCAGGCCGGCGGGGAAGGCGGCGGCGATGGCCTCCGCCGTGTGGAGAAATTCGGTGGGCACACCGAGAGCGTTGCCGGTGGCAAGCCCGAGCAGCGCACCGCGCGCACGGCTGGGGAGGTCGGGAGGGGTCATGAACCGTGGTCCGGACGGAAGCGGGCGGCGCCGGGCGAGCAGCACTACATCGGCCGGCAGGTCAGATCATGGGGCGGGGAGAAAATAACCGCAGCCGGGGACCCGCCGCCAAAGTCACCCGGGCAACGCCAGCTGCTCCATCGGGAAGGGCGGCACCGGCGCCACTCCCACCTCTCCCATCGCACCGGCTATCTTCTCATTTCTCTCCCCCGTCCGTCCGCACCGAGGAGCGCCGCGTGTCCAAAGATTCGCTGACCGTCGTCGACAACCGTACCGGCAAGACCTACGAGCTGCCTGTCACCGAGGGCACGATCAAGGCGATGGACCTGCGCCAGATCAAGGTGGCGGACGATGACTTCGGGCTCATGGCCTACGACCCGGCCTACCTCAATACCGCCAGCTGTCGCAGCGCCATCACCTTCATCGACGGCGACAAGGGCATCCTCCGGTACCGCGGATACCCGATCGAGCAACTGGCGGAGAAGGCCAGCTTCCTCGAGGTAGCCTACCTCCTGTTCGAGGGTGAGCTGCCCACCAAGGCCCAGCTGGACAGGTGGGAGCACGACGTACGCTACCACACCTACGTCCATACCAACGTCATCAAGTTCCTTGAGGGCTTCCGCTACGATGCCCACCCGATGGGTACCCTGCTGGGCGCGGTCGGGGCGCTGTCGACGTTCTATCCAGACGCCAAGAACATCGAGGATCCGGCCAGCCGCTACCTCCAGCGCATCCGGCTGATGGCCAAGTTCCCCACCATCGCCGCCTTTGCTTTCCGCCATTCCCGCGGGCTGCCCTACGTTTTCCCGCGCAACGACCTGAGCTATATCGGCAACTACGTCAACATGACGTTCGAGATCGG
>JANOFA010000960.1:0-3009 GCA_031413355.1 Gemmatimonadota bacterium
CAGGAAGAACTAAAAAATAAATTGTTGCTGATAGAAGACTTAGACGGAGCAATGACGGTGTTTTATCCACTCAGAGAATTACAAACCAAAAGAAGAATCAGCAAGACGGTAACACTCAAAGACAGCAAAGGGAATTTAAAAACTATTACACTGACAGTAGAAGGCCCGGTATGTGTAAGCGGATGTACAACGAAAGAAAAAATTTACGAGGACAATGCCAACCGCTGCATACTTCTTTATACTGACCAGGGCAGAGACCAGGACAAACGGATTAATGAGTATCAAACCAAACTTTCTGCAGGTGAAGTAAACAAAGAAAGAGAAAACCAATACAAGGAACTTTTTAAAACTCGACCGCATAGCCGTTGTGGCCCAGCAGCGCGGTGAGCAGTTGGCGTGCGCTGGTCTCGGCGTGGTCCAGCACGGCCAGGTCCCGAGCGGCATGCGCCAGCTGCGCCCGGGCCAGCATGTGGATGGTGTCGCGATCGGCGGGGTGGAACGGGTTCCACAGGCCGCGCTCCTCGTCGTACGTCCGCAGCTCCGTGATGTCGACGCCGAGCAGCTTCGCGTGCGGCAGGGTGACGTGGATGCGTCGCGCATCGGCGTCGATGGTGACCTGCGCGTCACGGCTCAGGTCCACCCCGACCATCGCCTTGCCCGTCACCACGATCAGGGCCCGCTTGGTGGAGCCCAGCCGGGTCTGTTCGTAGGTGATGACGTCACGGACCGCCGCCTCCGTGGTGACCAGCTTGGCCACCGACCGGATGCGTTCGATGATCGCGCCCTGCGTGATCGTGGTGCGGCCGGGCGAGGTGAGCAGGTCCCGGACACTGCTCCCGGCTCCCCGGAGGAGCACGACGAGAGCCAGAGCGACGGCGACGGCCAGCAGCAGCGCACGCCAGCGGAACGGTGGCATCCCGCGCTCAGCTCAGCCCCTTCCGGATGGCGAGGAGCACCTTGTCGGCGAAGACGTCCACCTCGTCCGGAGTGGTATAGACATTCGGCGTGATACGGATGCCGGTGAACTCCGGGTGGGTGATCGGTGTGGTCACGATCTTGTGGTGCTCCATCAGCCAGGCGCCGAGCTGGTTGTGATCGATGCCGTCGACGTGGAACATCGCGAGGCCGGCGCTGCTGGTGCCCTCCAGCGGTGTGAGGATCTTCACCCTGTCGCTCTCCGCCTGCAGTCGTTTGGCCCACCGGTTCCTGAGCCAGCGCAGCCGGGCCACCTTGCGTTCCGCACCGATGGCATTGTGGAAGGCGAGGGCGACGCTGATCGCGTTATGGTTGGCGGCGGGATGGGTGCCGATCTCTTCGTATTTCCGGATATTCTCGTCCATCGTGTCCGGCGCCGCCATGAGCGGCCAGAGTTTCTTCTGCTTGCTCTTGCGGACATAGAGGAAGCCGGTGCCGATCGGCGCCAGCAGCCATTTGTGCAGGCTGGTGCCGTAGTAATCGCAATCGAGCTCATCGCGGGTAAAGGGGAAGTGGGCGTAGGCGTGAGCGCCATCGACGAACACCTCGATGCCGCGGGGCCGGGCCCACTGCACCAGCTCGCGCACCGGCAGGATCTGGCCGGTCAGGTTGGTGATGTGGGTGATCTCGATGACCCGGGTCCGCGGGGTCACGGCGGCCTTGAAGGCATCCAGCACGTGGGTGGGCGAGGGCGGCGGCACCTTGAACGAGACCTGCTTGAGCACGATGCCGTCGCGCCGGACCCGCTGGTCCCACGCGGTGATCATGCGACCATAGTTCTGGTTGGTGACGATCACTTCATCGCCCCGGGCGAGGTCGAGCCCGAAGATCATCGTCTCGTTCGCCTCGGAGGCGTTGCGGACGATCGCCATCTCCTCGACATCGCAGCCGAAGGAGCGCGCCAGTTCCCGCCGCACGCTCTCGATCCGTGGCTCCAGCGTCTGCCACATGTGGATGACGGGGAGCTCGTTGGAGAACCGGAGGTCGCGGATCATCTGCTCCAGCACATGGGTGGGGCTCGGGCTGCAGCCGCCGTTGTTCAGGTTGACCATGGTGCGGTCGCAGTCGAAGGCCCGCTGGATCGTGCCCCAGTAGTCCTCGTCGTCGGGGACCCCAGCCCCGGGGCCTGCCGGGGGTATGGCCGTCCCGAGGTCCAGGACCCGCCGGAAGCCATCCGGCCGGAGCGAGGGCAGCACCGTCGCTCCCGCCAGTGCCCCCATGAAAGACCGGCGACTGGTCATGCACGCCTCATTATGGAAAGGATGGAGTCAATGTAGGCGCTTCGCCCCCTACCGCCAGACCAACCCTTCCTCTATTGTTGTGCCGGCGTTGGGTAGGGCCAAGGCGTGCCTTGGCCCTGCCTCTGTTATCTACCGAGGGATCCGGACCCCATGAATATCATTGCCAGCGAAATGCGCAAAGGCATGTGCCTCCTGTACGAAGGCGAGCCCTGCCGCGTTCTTGAATTCCATCATCACACACCGGGTAACCTGCGGGCAATGGTCCAGGCCAAGCTCCGGAAGCTGCGCACCGGGACCCAGTTCGAGCACCGGTTCCGCTCCACCGACACGGTCCAGGTCGCCGATCTCGAGACCCACACCCTGGAGTACATGTACGCCGGTGGCGACACCTACCACTTCATGAACACCGACAACTACGACCAGCTCGAAGTGGACAAGGAGGATCTGGGCGACGCGGCGCCGTGGATGGCCTCGGGCATGAAGATCATCGCCGAGTTCTTCAATGGCCGCCCGATCGGGATTCAGCTGCCTAACGCCCTGGTCCTCGAAGTGGTCGACACCACCCCCGCGATGAAGACCGCGACCAAGTCCTCGTCCTACAAGCCGGCCAGGCTGGACAACGGCGTGACGATCAACGTCCCCGAGTTCATCAACAACGGCGAAAAGGTCCGTCCCAGATTGCGATCGCTGTTTTGATGGGTCAAGCACTTGGTGTTCCCGTTTATTACAAACATGAGCGTTTTAGTGAGATTATTCCTTTTCCCCCAATGCCTATAAGTCTTGATTTCAATCT
>JANOFA010000961.1:0-1022 GCA_031413355.1 Gemmatimonadota bacterium
CCACGACACTGGATCCCGCGTTCGCCGAGTTCGATTCGCTCCCGATCGACACGACGACTCCGCATCGGGCCGCGCCGGCTGCAGCGGTTCCTCCGCCGATCGTCGAGACCGTCACCGGCGACAGTGGCGTGCTCCGGTTGCTGAACCTGCCGCGCGGGTCACAGGTGCTCATCGATTCGCGCCCGGCCACGCAGCCCGGCGGTGGAATGCGGTTGCGGGCTGGCTGGCACGAGCTGGCGGTGACGGCGAGCGGCTACGAGTTCTTCACCGACAGTGTGAAGATCCAGTCCGGCGGCACGCTGGTCTATTCGCCGCCCCTGGTTCCGACGGGGATGCCCTCGGCTCCCCCCGGTTCACAGGCCGAGATGAACCGGCGGATTCTGGCCCGGCTGGACTGCGAGGTGCCGGCGGCCGCCAACAAGTTCGGCCGCGCCTGCTACGACGTCCCGCCCAAGCCGGTGACATCGACTCGCGTGCCGCTGCCGGCCGGTGCGGCCGGCACACCCACCAACGTTGTGCTGGTGGTCCGGGTCTCCCGGCAGGGGCGGACCACGGCGGTGCGCACCCTGACCAGATCGAACGACGAAGCCTTCACCCGCGCGGTCGAGAGCTACGCCCAGACGCTGCAATGGACCCCAGCGATGCGGGAGGGCCGCCCGGTGGATGGCTGGACCCAGTGGTCGTTCATCCCGGATGTGCCGTGAAGCGGCCGGTCATCGACCCGACCGCCTGGGTCGCGCCGGGGGCGATGCTCATGGGTGACGTCACGCTGGGCCCGGAGTCGAGCGTCTGGTACACCTCCGTATTGCGGGGCGACATGGCGCCAATCATCATCGGAGCGCAGAGCAACCTGCAGGACGGCACGGTCGTGCACGTGGATGCGGATGTACCCTGCACGGTCGGGAATCGGGTCGGCGTGGGCCATCGCGCCATCCTGCACGGCTGCACGATCGAGGACGACTGTCTCATCGGGATGGGCAGCATCGTGCTGAATGGCGCTGTCGTGGGCCGGGGCAGTGTCG
>JANOFA010000962.1:0-6615 GCA_031413355.1 Gemmatimonadota bacterium
GCCGCCGTTCGCGGTCAATCGCGTCGAGCACCTCCTGCTGGGTGGTCACATCCACACCGAGGACATGATCGGGCAATCCCGCGCGGGCGCGGATGAGGTTGTACTCGGCCACAGCGCTGAGCAGCTGGTTTTGCTGTGCCAGGGCCTCCGCCTTGATCAGCAGAACCTCGGCGAAGCGAATAATGTGGAAATCCTCCGCGCCGTTGGGAGTGGGGAACTTGCTGCCGTATGAGCCACCCCCTTGCGTCCCTTCGATGTAACCACCGCCATCGAGGTCCGGCTGGATGTTCCACAGGAGCCGGGCGTCGGTGGAGAGCGTGTCATAGGTGTCGATGAGCGACTGGGTCGGCCCGATTTCGAACCGTCCGGCGCCGATATCCAACTGATCGGAAAGCCAGTAGTAACCGAACAGGTTCGCCTGTTCGACTGCGGAGGTGAAGGTAAGCTTGAAGATGTTTTCCGGAGTGCTCACGTCGTCATTGTCGAACAAGTCTGAGTAGTTGGCGGCCAGGGTGTAGCCCAGCGCCTCCACCTCCTGCACCTTGGCCAGGGCCAGGGCGTAGTTGCCCTGGAAGAGATAGACCCGGGCCAGCAGCGCCTTGGCCGCCGCGACGGTCGCGTGATTGTCCGGGCTGGTATTCGTCATCCGGGTCTCGGCCTCACCGAGGTCGCTGAGAATCTGGACGTAGACCTCCGCCTCTGTCGCACGGGTGATGATTGCCGGGTCGGCCGGCTCGGTGATTGGCGTGAGCCGGATCGGCACACCGCCGAAGTGTTTCACCAGGTTGTGGTAGCTCAGCGCCCTGAGGAAGTACGCCTCTCCCAGAATCTGGTCCTGCTCTCCGGCCGGGAAACCGGTGATGTTCGGCACCCGGTCGATCAGGGTATTGGCCCGCTTGATCGCGTCGTAGATGTGATTCCACATCCCGGTGACGTCGGAGTTATCCGCGAAGAAGGCGTGGAGGTAGGCATCCTGATAGCTGGTGAATGTCCCGGTATGATTGGCGTTGTCGGCCAGGAGATCGCCGAAGTGGGTCATGGTCCCGCCGTAGTAGAACCCGTCCTGCAGTTCATTGTAGGCCCCGGCGAGCGCCACACGGGCGCCGCCCGGCGTGGTCACCGCCTTGTCAGCCTCCGCCTGATCCGGCGGACTGGTGTCCAGGACGTTGCAGGCGCCCAGAACCAGGGTCGCGGCGAGCAGTAGCAGTGAGCGCTGGTGCATAGGAGCGCCTCTCGGGGACAGTGAAGTCATGGTTGTCATGGTTACCACCCCGCCTGGACGCCGAACGACCAGGTGCGGGCGACCGGGTAGGCGTAGAAGTCGGTGGCGAGCGACGCGCTGGCGGTGCTGCCGTTGCTGTTCACTTCGGGGTTGTAGCCCGCATACTTTGTGGAAGTGAAGACATTCTGACCGCGGACGTAGAACCTCGCCCGGGTCATCCGCATGCTCCCAGCGATCGCCTCGGGCAATTCGTAGCCGAGGGTGAGGTCCGCCAGTCGGAGGTAGGACCCGTCCTCGATGAAGCGATCCGAGATGAGGCGCGCTCCCGAGACGCCGTCAAAGCTGGCCCGGGGCTGCCTGGTGACGTCGCCAGGATTCTGCCATCGAGTGAGAACTTCGCTGAACTTGTTGTCGTAGTTGTAGCCACCCTCGTCCGAGAAAACTCGCATGCCGTTGAAGACGTCGTTGCCCTTGCTGAACTGGAAGAATCCCGTGAGGTCGAACCGCTTCCACGACACCGTCGAGGTGAGTCCGCCGGTGAAGTCGGGCCAGGGGTTGCCGACGATCCGCTTGTCGTTGGTGGTGATGCTGCCATCACCGTCAATGTCCGTATAGATCGCGTCGCCGGTGGCGGGGTCGACGCCCTCGAAATGGTAGGCGTAGAATGCGCCGAGCCTCTGACCCACCTCGACCCGGTTGATGTCATAGTAGCCGGTGTTGAACGGCTGATCCCGATACAACTTGGTAACGCGATTCCGATTGGTCGCAATGTTGAACGACGTCACCAGGCGCAGACCATCCGCCCGCGACGGCTGGATCGGGACGACGGTCACCGACAGCTCGACACCCTTGTTCGAGATGGCGCCGATATTGTCGGTAAAGGAGGTGAACCCGGTGCTGCCGGCGGTCGGCCGGCTGAGCAGCAGGTCAGTGGTCTTCTTGTTGTACCAGTCGGCACTCAGCGCGACCCGCCCGTTCCAGAGCTCCAGGTCGGCACCGAGGTTCAGCTGGGTGGTCTTCTCCCAGCTGAGGTCGCGGTTGAAAAGCGTGCATGGCTGGTAGCCCGGCTCAGTACCGTAGTTGGCGGTGCAGTACAGCCCCTGATACGGAAAGTCGCTGAGCGCCTGGTTGCCGGTTCGGCCCAGGCTGGTGCGGAACTTGAGCAGGCTCACAGTGCTGTTGTTGGCCAGGAACCCCTCCCGGCTCGCCACCCAACCCAGCGATCCGCCGGGAAAGAAGCCGTACCGGTTGCTCGGACCGAACACCGACGCACCATCGCTGCGGAACGCGAGCCCGATCAGGTACTTATCGTCGAGGGTGTAGTTGGCCCGGCCGATGAAGGAGACCAGCCCGTTCTCCCCGAAGGTGCCGGAGAACTGGGTGACCTCGGCGGCGTTGCTCACTTCGTGCAGCTTCTCGTCGGTCAGGGCCTCGCCGCGGACAAAGTTGTTGTCGGTCCTGTTCGTTTCCACGCTCGTGCCGCCCGTGAGGCTGAGCACGTGGCGGGTGTTCCAGGAGCGGTCATAGTTGAGGAAGCTCTCGAAGACATAGCGCTGACCGTTGGAATAGCCCCGCTTCGCCACGCCGCCGAACTGGGCACCAGGCGATCCGGGCACCAGCGGTGAATTGTACTGGGTCTCCGTCAGGTAGTAGAAGTCGATGCCGCCCCGCCCCGTCAGCTGGAGCCCGTGGCCCAGATCGTAGCGGGCCTCGATGTTGGCGAGCACGGTGTTGGTCACCGCCTTGGCGTTGTCATGCTCCGCGAGATCGACGGCGTTCACGTAGGCCATGCCGTCGCCGGTGTTGCTGTACGCCCCTCCCGGCTGCCGGATCGGAAAAGACGGTTCATGCGCGATCGCGTTACCGACGATGCCGAAGAGGTTGTCATCCGCTTCGACCCGCTCGTTCCGTTCCCCCGAGATTGCGAGACCGGTTGAAACCGACAGCCGCGGAGAGGCCTGGAAGTCGAGGTTGAGGCGGCCACCGATCCTGCGGTACCCTGACCCCAGGACGATGCCGCGCTGGTTGAACATCGTTCCGGACGCCCGGTATCGGATGTTCTCGGTTCCTCCCTGGGCGGACAGCTCGGAGCTGCTGATCGGCGCGGTACGGAACACCGCCTCCTGCCAATCGGTATTGGCGCCCGGGAGGGGGAAGTAGTAGTCGAGATCCGCGAGAGTGTACCCGTCGTTGGCCGCGCCCTCCCGCATGTACTCGAGGTACTCCGGGCCGTTCAGCAGGTCGATCTTCTTGGAGGCCTTTTGCGTGCCGTAGTAGCTGTTGAAGGAGATGCTGCTCTCGCCAGCACGACCCCGCTTCGTAGTGATAAGCACCACGCCGTTGGAACCGCGCGAGCCATAGATGGAAGCGGACGCGGCGTCCTTGAGCACGTCAATCGACGCGATGTCCTCGCTGCTCAACCCCGTAATTGCCCGGATGCCCTGGCCGCCAAGGTCCAGCTGGGAGACATCCTCTGAGATCATCGGAATGCCGTCGACAACGTACAGCGGCTGGTTGCTGGCGGTGATGGACGCCGACCCACGCACCCGGACGGTGATGGCGTTGCCAGGATTGCCGGCGTTCTGGATCACCTGGACACCCGGTGCCCGCCCGGCCAGCGCCGCGTCGGAGCTGGCGTTGGGCGTCGCGGTGATGTCGTCCGCACTGATGGTGCTCACCGCAGTCGTCAGATTGTCACGGGTGACGGTGCCATAGCCGATGGCGACGATCTCCTCGAGCTCAATGGCCTTGAGGACCATCCAGTAGTCGAGGGTCGCGTCCTCGCCCTGGATGACGGTGAGGCTCTGGATCCTCGGCGCATACCCGATCATCTGTACCCGGACCGAGACCCGGCTAACGGGCACATCGGTCAGCCGGTACCGGCCATCCGCGGAGGTCTGAACGCGCTTGGAGGTGCCGACGAGTGACACCAGCGCCCCTTCAAGCGGTCGGCTGCTGGACGAGTCGGTCACTGTGCCGCTGATGGTCTGCGCCTGGATCGTCCCGGCGCCGGACGCCAGTGCGAACAGGGCGCCGACCGCGGCGAGTATCCTGTACCGGGGAAACTGCATGAAGCCTCCGCACAATAAGGAAGAGGGTGGTACCAAGATCACTCCTGGAACGAGCGACGCTGGCCGCTCGCACGAACGTCAGGGTGCGACCAGCCGCACCGTGCCACGCTTCGGGTCGAAACTACCGCCGGCCGGGATCAGCGCCAGTCGGATCTCACTGGCACCGAGCAGCGGCGCCTCTCCGGGAGTAATGACAGCTGATCGGGCGTCGTAAAAGGCCACGGCACTCTGCCCCAGCACCCGCCAGAGTCCGTCGGGTCCGACTTCGAGCGCCGCCCCTTCATCAATGCCGACGCCGATGAGCGTGGGCCGCTCCAGCACCACCGCGAGCAGGCGGTTGTGCCGCTCCCGCCGAATGAAGTGCTGGTCCACAATCGTGCCCGGCAGGAAGCCGAGTCCCGGCCGGACCTCGATGGTCCCACGGGCGATCGCCGGAAACTCATCGCCGTAGTAGCCCAGGCTGTCGGGGCGACGCTGGTTGCCGGTGAGCATCGAGTCGCTCATGATGGCGGCGCCTGCGGACGTCCCGCCGAGCACAGCTCCATTCCGAAAGCGACGCCGGATCGCGGCGAGCACCGGTGTCCCCTGGAGTGCTCGGACCAGGGGCACCTGATCCCCGCCGCTGAACCAGACACCGGTGACGCTGTCGAGCGTCGTCTCCGCGCCGGGCGCCGGCCCGTTTCCAGCGATTGGGATCGTGAAGGCCTGGGCGCCGAACTCCCGGAGCTGCTCTGCTTTCTCATCCCCGGTGGCCTGGGGCTCGTCGCTCGCAAAGGGGATTACCGCGATGATCGCTCTACCCCGCCCCCCCGCCAACTCCACGAATCGGGTGACCAGTTCGTCGGGCTGCGCTCCGCCTCCGACGATAAGCAGGCGCCCGCCCGGCCTCGCCTCCTGAGCCCCGGCCAGCCCGCCGCCTGCCGCGGCCAGGCCCAATACCAGTGCGAAGGCCCGCCCCACCGCCTGGGCGAAGGCGGCTTTGGAGGACCGAATTGTGGAACTGGAGATCACGATGTGAACCATACTCCAGCCCAAAAGGCGGTTCGTCAAGGGGTCCACCACCGGCTCTGGCGAGTATGACGGATCGCCACCACCTTCGTTGCCATGCGCACCGACTACGAATACATCGCGCTCGGCCTCGGCGGGCTGGGTAGTGGCGCCGTCTACTGGCTCTCGCGCCATGCCGGCCGCGACGTCCTGGGCCTCGAGCAGTTCGAACTGGGACATGTGCGGGGAGAATCGCAGGACCACAGCCGGATCATCCGGCTCTCCTATCACACCCCGGCCTACGTGCAGCTCGCCAAGCGCTCCTACGAGTCATGGGCCATGGTGGAGTCAGAGGCGAATGAACAGTGCATCCTGAAATGCGGTGGGCTGGACGTTGCGCCAGGCGACAGCGCCATTCCACTCGACCCATACATGCGGAGTCTGACCGCGGAGGGCGTTGAATTCGAGCATCTCGACGCCCGCGAGATCATGCAGCGCTACCCGCAGTTCCGGCTCGACGAGGGATGTCACGGGATCTTCCAGGCCGATGGCGGCATCGCCATGGCCGCGCGCGCCAACGCCATCCACCAGCGCCTGGCCCGGGAGCACGGCGCCACCCTGTTGGACCGGACGCCGGTATCCGCCGTGCGCTCGGTCGGCAACGAAGTGGAGGTGGTGGCCGGCGGCCAGGCCTTCCGCTGCCGCAAGCTGGTCGTGGCGGCGGGCCCCTGGAGCGGGGCCATCCTTCAGGGACTTGGCATTTCCGTCCCGCTCGAGGTGACCCAGGAGCAGGTGACCTACTACGCCACGCCCTACCTCAAGGAGTTCGAACCGGGGCGCTTTCCGGTATGGATCTGGATGGATGATCCCTGTTACTACGGCTTCCCGGTCTTTGGCGAGCGGGCCACCAAGATCGCCCAGGATGCCGGCGGGAAGGTGGTCACCGCCGAGGGCCGGAGCTTCGAGCCGGATCCGGAGAACTTCGCGCGGGTTCACGGGTGGGCGGAGCGTTACCTCCCCCGGGCACTCGGGCCGGTGCTCTACACCAAGACCTGTCTCTACACGCTCACGCCGGATCGAGACTTCGTGATCGACACGGTGCCGGAACACCCACACATCGCAGTGGCCATCGGCGCGGGGCACGCGTTCAAGTTTGCGTCGGTGATTGGCCTGATCCTGAGTGAGCTGGTGATCGTGGGCAAGACCAGCAGCGACATCAGTGCGTTTTCCCTGGAACGGGAGGTACTCAAGCAGAAGAATCCGGTTCGCAGCTACATGCAGTAAACTGGGGTCGCGCAGGTCCGCGCCCCGGAGGCACCCTGACGGTCTGTCACC
>JANOFA010000963.1:0-3889 GCA_031413355.1 Gemmatimonadota bacterium
CAGGAGGCGCAGGCGCTGATCGCCGCGGCGACGGCCAAGGCGGCCGAGGCGGCGTCGAAGGCGGCCGAAGCGGCGTCGCGGGCCAGCGAGGCCCGCAACCAGGTCGTGCTGGAAGGCAAGCTGGAGGTTCTCCGGCTGCGGGAAGAGCTGGACAAGGAAGCTCAGCGCCGCCGTGAGGAGACGGAGCGCGCGGAGCGGCGGGCGGAGGAACGGGAGCGTTCGGTCGAACGGAAAGTGGAGGAGGTCCGCAAACAGGAGGAGGGATTCACCACGCGTGCGGGGCAACTGGACCAGCGTGAGCGGGGCCTCGGTACTCGCGAGGCCGAGATCGACCGGCTGATCGGGGAGCAGCGGCAGAAGCTGGAGCGCGTCGCCGGGCTCACGGGGGAGGAAGCCCGGACCCAGGTCCTGCAGCGGGCCGAGGACGAAAGCCGGAGCGCCGCGCAGGCCCTGGGCCGCGATATCAGGGAACAGGCGAAGCGGTCGGCCGAAAAAGACGCGAAAAAGATCCTCGCGCTCGCGGTGCAGCGCATTTCGGCGGAGCATACGGCGGAGACGACGGTGTCGGCGGTCACGCTGCCCAGCGATGAGATGAAGGGCCGCATCATCGGCCGGGAAGGGCGGAACATCCGGGCCTTCGAACTGGCGACCGGTGTCGATGTGATCATCGATGACACACCGGACACAGTCGTGGTCTCCTGTTTCGATCCGATCCGGCGAGAAGTGGCGCGCCGGTCGCTCGAAGCACTGATTGTCGACGGCCGCATCCATCCGGGCCGGATCGAGGAGCTGGTCGCCAAGGCGCAGAAGGACCTCGCCAGCGAGATCCAGGAGCTGGGTGAGAAGGCGGCGTTCGAGACCGGGGTGCACGGACTCCATCCGGAGCTGATCAAGCTCATCGGGCGGATGCGCTGGCGCACCTCCTATGGCCAGAACATCTACGAGCATTCCAAGGAAGTGGCCTGGCTCGCCGGCATCCTCGCCGCCGAACTCCGGCTCGATGTCCTGCTCGCCAAGCGTGGCGCCCTGCTGCACGATGTCGGCAAGGTGCTGACGCACGAAAGCGAGGGGACCCACGTCGAGCTGGGCGTGGAGATGGCCCGCAAGTACGGCGAGAGCGCGGCGGTGATCAACTGCATCCAGGCGCACCACGACGATGTGCCGCATGAGTCGGCCGAATCGGTGCTGGTCCAGGCGGCGGATGCGATCAGCGGGTCGCGGCCCGGTGCCCGGCGCGAGGCGTTCGAGAGTTACGTGAAGCGGCTCACCGCCCTGGAGGCGATCGCCAACAGCTTCACCGGCGTGGAGAAATCCAATGTTATCCAGGCCGGCCGCGAGGTGCGCGTCATCGTCACGCCGGACCGGATCAATGATGCGGAGGCCATCGGGCTGTCGGACCAGATCGCCCGCCGCATCGAGCAGGAGCTGCAGTACCCCGGACAGATCAAGGTCGTTGTCATCCGTGAGACCCGAGCCGTGGATATTGCCAAGTGAGCGCCCGCATCATCGATGGTGTCGCGCTGGGCCGGATTGTCCGGGACGAAGTTGCCGTCGAGACCGCCACTCTGAAGGGCAGGGGGATCACCCCCGGCCTCGCCGTGGTGCTGGTCGGGGAGAACCCGGCATCCAAGGCCTACGTTGGCAGCAAGGAGAAGGCCTGCCTCGAGGCCGGGATGCGCTCGGTCAAGATCGAGCGGCCCGCGGAGATCTCGGAGGCAGACCTCCTCGCCATCGTGGACCAGCTGAATGCGGACCCGACTATCCACGGTATTCTGGTCCAGCTGCCGCTGCCCAAACACATCGACACTCAGAAGGTGCTGCTGCGGGTAGACCCGGCGAAGGACGTGGACGGCTTTCATCCCGTCAACGTTGGCAAGCTCGTCATCGGTGATCCCACGGCGCTCCGGCCTTGCACGCCGTACGGCGTGCAGCAGATGCTGAACCGGTCCGGCATTGAAACGAAGGGGGCTCACGCCGTCGTGATCGGGCGGAGCACGATCGTCGGAAAGCCGATGGCCAGCCTTCTCATCCAGACCGGCGTGGGTGGCGATGCGACCGTGACCGTCTGTCACTCCCGCACCCGCGATCTCCCCGCGGTCTGCCGTTCGGCGGACATCCTGATCGCCGCCATCGGCAAGGCGGAGTTCGTCACCGCGGATATGGTGCGGCCGGGTGCGGTCGTGATCGACGTCGGCATCAATCGGGTGGACGACGCCACGAAGCCCAGGGGGTACCGCCTTACCGGGGATGTGGCGTACGGACCAGTTGCCGAAATTGCTTCCGCCATCACGCCAGTCCCGGGTGGCGTCGGCCCGATGACCATCGCGATGCTGCTGGCGAACACGATTCAGGCGGTGAAGCAGCTGAAGTAGGGGGATTGGGCGATTTGGCGATTGGGCGATTTGGGGAGATCGAAAGAAGTTTGTGTTCATCCTCGACCCCCATCGCCTGAGCGCCCAATCGCCCAATCGCCCGATCGCCCAATCGCCCAATCGCCCGATCGCCCAATCGCCCAATCGCCTCCACTCTCCGCTCACGCCGATGCCAGATCTCTTCTCCCAACCCTCCGACGCTCCCTGGACGCCCTCGCAGCTTGCGAAGGCGGCCCGCCGCGTGGTCGAGGGTGCCATCGGCGGGCTGTGGGTACGGGGAGAGATCTCGGGCCTCAAGGTGTATCAGAGCGGACACTGGTACTTCTCGCTGTGCGATGCGCAGGCCCAGATTCGCTCGGTGATGTGGCGGGCCAACGCCTCGAAGCACAAGACGCCGCCGCCCGAGGGGACGACGGTCTTCGTCTTCGGCACGCCGACGGTGTGGGAGGAGCGGGGGGAATTCCGCCTCACCGTGACTCAGCTGCTCGTCACCGACCAGGTCGGGCAGCAGCAGCTGGCGCTGGAGCGGGTCCGGGAAGCGCTGCGAAAGGATGGACTGCTCGATCCCGAACGGAAGCGGCCGCTTCCCGAGCTGCCCCGACGGATCGCGATCGTGACCAGCCTCGACGGCGCGGCCCTGAGAGATGTCATCATCGTGACGCGGAAGCGGTGGCCGGCCATCGAGGTCAAGTCGACCACCGTGTTCGAAGACGGCCTGTCGGGTTTTGCCGCCATCACGGTCGGCCAGGTGCTCGAGATCCACGCCCAGTTCGACGGCGCGACGAGCCGCTACGTGGCCACCCGCATCGAACTCGAGGACAACGCCTCCGAGTACCGCCTGCGCGGGCGCATCGCGTCGCTCGACACGACGGCCAAGACCTTCAAGATCGGCGACGCGGTCATCAACTACGCCAACGTGCTGGCCGCCAACCTGCCGAACCTGGCCGACGGCCAGCGCATTCGCGTGCGCCTGCAAACCACGCAGGTCAATGGCCAGTGGGTTGCCACCGCCGTGCGCACTGGCGTGCGCAGGGTTGACGACCACGCCGATGCGCGCCTGCGCGGCCTGGTCACCGCCTTCACCTCGCCGCAGCAGTTCGAAGTGCAGGGCATCCCGGTGGATGCCAGCAACGCCAGCTTCGAGCCCAATGCCGCGGCCGTGAAGCTCGGCGCCTTGGTCGAAGTGCGTGGCCGGGCTGCCGAAGGCAAGATCGTGGCCTCGCGCGTCAAGGTGCGCAACGAGCGCGACGACGACTTGCAGCGCGTCGAGTTGCATGGCGTCGCCAGTGCCTTGGACAGCACAGCGAAGACCTTCATGCTGCGCGACGTCAAGGTCGACTACAGCCGCGTCGTCGAGTGGAAAGATGGCCAGCCGGCCGACTTGGCCAACGGCAAGCAGCTCGAAGTCAAGGGCCTGTGGTCCGAAGACCGCAGCGTGCTCAATGCCGTGGTCATTGAATTCGAGTGAGACCTGAGCGCTGAAACAGCGGGCCGGCGCTGTGCTGCTGCACAGCGCC
>JANOFA010000964.1:0-2738 GCA_031413355.1 Gemmatimonadota bacterium
TCCCATGCGTCTACCAGTTTCGCCACCCGAGCGGGTAGGAAGAATCTAAGGGCGGGCGGGACGGAGGGTCAGGGAGGCGCTGGGAAAGTGGCGCGAGGCACGGAGACGAGCGCTGTGGCACGGGAGTCGTCAGCGCCCTGAGTGGCACCGATCCGCGTGCCGCCTAGCGCCTACACCCCGCTACCGGAACACCACCTTGCCTGGCTGGGGCACCGGGGTGGAGGAGTTCGGGTCTTGCGCAATACCGTTTCCGAGAACGCCGCGAACATTTGACCCCCAGCAGTAGGCCAACCCATCGGGGGTTATGCCACAACTTGTCACCCCGCTGGCGGCGAGGGAACTGAATGTGAGGCCGCCCTCTACGCTGCCGGGCAAAGGTGTATAGAGAAAATTGATCGCGACCCCCAGTGAGCCGGATTGATTCCACCCCCAGCAGAGTGCCTGCCCCGTGTTGGTCAGGCCACAGCTGTGCAATGCGCCTGCAGTCACGCTGGTGAAGGTCTGGGTGCTGGCCAACGGCACCGGCGCGAGCTCGACGCTGGGGGCAAATTTGCCGTTACCTAACGCACCCGTGCCATTATAGCCCCAGCAGAAAATGCTCCCAGCCGTGGTAAGACCACAGGCGTGGTAGTCGCCCGCCGCGAGCTGGGTGAAGGTGTGCCCCCCCAGGACGGCCGTTGGCACGACGCGCTCGAGTGTGTCCCCCACGCCCAATTGGCCGAACCAATTGGTGCCCCAGCAATAGGCTGCGCCGCCACTTTCGAGTCCGCAGGCGAACCCTCCACCGACCACGAGGCTGACGAGCGGCACGCCACCGCCTACAAGGGTCGGGACGTTGTTGTAGACATTCGTGACATAGTCGAAGGTCCTTCCCCAGCAGTAGCTGTTGCCATCGGTCGCAATGCCACAGGTGCGGCCGGCCCCGGCCGCCAATGTGGTGAAGCTCAGCCCGCCCAGCACCGGTTCTGGCAGGAAGCGATCGATTCCCGGGGATAGACCGCCGGTACCGTCGCCCAGCTGTCCGAATCGGGCGCTTCCCCAGCAGAACGCCTGTCCTCCCGCAATGAGTCCGCAGGTGTGTCCCTCCCAACTGGAAGCAGTGAGCTGAGTGAAGCTGTGACCTCCCGCTACGGCAACCGGAAACGGACTGTCTGTGGCGCTGCCCGTGCCGAGACTTCCGAAGCGGTTCCAACCCCAGCACCACGCCTCCCCGGCCACTGTCAGCCCGCATGAATGGGAGTACCCAGCGGGGTGCAAGGAAGCGAAGCTGCGCAGTGTCGTGAAGAGCGCGGTGCCACTCCTCCCCTCCACCGTGGCGGTGATCGTGGCGGAGCCCGGACCGATGGCGGTGACCACGCCGGTGGTGGACACCGATGCGCGACTCGAGTTTGATGTGGACCATGCCACCAGCCGACCGGCGAGCACCACGTTGCGGGCATCGCGCACGATTGCCGTGTACTGGGTGACGCCGTTGAGCGCGACGGTATCGGCGGCCGGACTGATGGTGATCGACGCGACCGCGGCGACCACCACCCGGCTGCTCGTGGTTCCGCTGATTCCCTCCGACGTCGCGATGATGGTTGTGCTGCCGACGACTCGGCCGGTGAGCAGGCCCGCACCGTTCACCGTGATGATCGTGGTGTCGTTGCTGCTCCAGGTAATGGCCCGCCCAATCAGGGTATCGCCGCGGGCATCGAACGTCTGGGCGCTGAGCCGGACGGACTCTCCGATTTCGAGGGAATCGGCGTGTGGCTGAATGACCACAGACGCGACCGGGGGCGACTGCCCGGTCCCGGTGTCACCGGTGCAACCGGCAAGCGCGACGGACACGCCCCAGGCCAGCAAGGCGAAGCGATGTCGCCAAGGCTGGATTGAACCGTGACGCTCCATGCGGACCTCCAACGCGGATCGGGCACCCTCAGCGGGATGGTCACAATCTTAGGGCGGGCGGGACTGAGGGTGAGGGTAAGGGAGGCGCTGGGAAAGTGGCGCGAGGCGCGAGACCCGCACCAGGGCTCCGGCCTGAAGGGATCCTTCAGTCGCTCCGCTCCTTCAGGATGACAACGGAGTGCCGACGGCCGACGGCTGTAGGCTGACGGCTACCGCCCCACCCGCACTCCCCCCGACGCCTTCGTCGCCCAGGCCACCGGCAGCCGGCCAAAGCCCCGGCGGAACTGCTCCTGTACCTCCGCCACGATGTGCGACTCCCGCCCCACCGGCAGCAGCGCGATGACCGCCCCACCCCACCCCGCCCCGGTAAGCCGCGCCCCATGCGCACCGGCGTGCACCAACGCGTCCACCAGCAGGTCCGCCTCGGCGCAGCTCGACTGGTAGTCATCCCGCAGCGACTGATGCCCCGCCACCAGCAGTCGGCCGACTTCCACGATATCTCGCGCCTCGAGTGCGCGCGCGACAGCATGCACCCGCGCCGTCTCGGTCACCTGGTGCCGCACCCGCTGCCGCCACGGCGGCGGCAGATGCCCCGCAAGCCACTCCAGTGAGTCAAGCGGAATCTCCGCCAGCGCCGCCACATCGAGCCCCGCCTGCCGCACCAGGCCGAGCGCCTCGGTGCATTCGGCGCGCCGCCGATTGAGCTCGCCGCCCCGCAGTTCATGCACCACACCGGTCTCGAAGATCCACACCTGCCCGGCAAAGGGGAGCTGGCGCATCTGGCCGCTGCCGGTCTCGAACAGCAGCGCATGCCCGCTCTGCGCCAGGGCGACGATGGTCTGGTCCAT
>JANOFA010000965.1:0-3002 GCA_031413355.1 Gemmatimonadota bacterium
TGATGTCCGGCTCACCTTGGTGTCGCAGCTGTTCGACCTGGCGGGTGATGCCCGTCGCTGGGCCCGCGAGGGCGATACCGAACTTGCGCTCGCGACGCTCGGGCGCGCCGCCTGGGAAGAGGCCTGGCAGGAGGCCGTCCACGCCGCGGCCACGCGCCTGGCCAGCAGCGCCGGTGCGCGGCTCATCGCGGCGGCGAGTGAGGTTCGCCTCCCCGCGAGTCGCACCCGCCACCTCGCGCTTGATGTCGACGAGGTCCGGGCGCTCGGCGCGCGCCTCACCTCCGGAGCGGGACCGTTCCATGCGGCGCTGGTCCAACTCGATCGAGCCGCGCAGCCGGTGCGCGGAGGAAAGCCCTCCGCCGCTGCCGTTCTCGCATGGCAGGAGGCGCTCGGAACCGCGGCGCGCCGGCTGGAACTGGCATGGCTCGCGCTCGAAGAGGCGACGGCGGCGGAATGGTGCGCGGCCGAGGTGGAGGTCGCCGACCTGCGCCGGTGGCGCCGGCCGGCGTGGCCGCTCTGGCTGTTTGCCGCCCTGCTCTTCGGCGGGGCGTTCTATGGCGGCCTGGTGGTTGGGGGCTACGTCCCGGTCCCCACATTCCTGCGTGACGCGGTGGAGGCGCTCTGGAGCCGATGGAATTGATCGGGATCGGAATCGATCTGGTTGATGTCGCCCGGGTCGAGCGGATGATGGCGCGCCACGGCGACCGGGTGATCGCCCGCTTCCTCACGCCGCGGGAGCGGAGCTACGTCGACGGGAAGTACCGGCCGGCGCTGCATATCGCCGCGCGCATCGCGGCCAAGGAAGCGGCGTACAAGGCGCTGCAGCGACTCCCCGGGGCGCGGTCGGTAAGCTGGCATCAGCTGGAGGTGGAACGCGAGACAGAAGGCCGACCCTACCTCACGCTCTCCGGGCTGGCGCTGCGGCTGGCCGAGGAGCATGGGCCGCTGCTCATCGAATTGTCGCTGAGCCATTCCGATGCGACCGCGGGTGCGGTGGCGGTGGTGATGCGTGCGGGGGGAGGGGCCGTTCGCCGTTAGCCGTTGGCTTGAAGCATGCACGAATCGCCCAATCGCCCAATCGCCCAACCGCCCAATCGCCCAATCGCCTGCTCCCTCCGCCCCATCGCCCGCCGTTCTCACACCTTCCTGCGATTGGACAACAACCGCACCGCCCCCGGAATCGCCCGCAGCCGCGACCACCAGGTCGGCCCGAAGACGAGCTGCAGGAATGCATCGCGCGCCGGGAGGCTGTCCGCCGCATAGCCGAACCACCACGGCTTGCGCATGCCGTCCAGCCAGTCGCTCATCACGACCTTCGGCCGGACCATCTCCCGCAGTCCCAGAACCCCATGGGTCCGCCCCAGTCCCGATGCCTTGTCGCCGCCGTGCGGAATCTCGGCCGCGCCGACATGGGAGGTCGCGTCGTTGACCAGAATCACGCCTCCCGCAATGCGGCGAGCCAGCGCCACGCCGCGGGCGCGGTCACCGGTCCAGATGCTGCCGGACAGGGCGAAGATGGAGTCATTGGCCAGGCACAGCGCTTCCTCCGAGTCACGTGCCGGCATCACTGGCAGGATCGGGCCGAATACCTCTTCGCGCCACAGCGCCGAGTCAGGCGGAACGTCGGTGACGACGGTCGGCTCGAAAAACGTCTCGCCCAGCTCCGGGCGCCTGCGGCCGCCGCACCGTATCCTCGCGCCCCGCGCCACCGCCTCCGCCAGCTGGCGTTCGAGTTCGACCAGCTGCGAGGCGCGGATCACCGGACCCACCTCCGAGCCCGGAGTGAGTCCCGGTCCCAGCTGCAGTTGCTTCGCTTTCTCCACCAGCAGGTCGACGAAGCGGTCGTGCACCGCCTGTTCGACAATCACTCGCTTGCCGGCCACACAGGTCTGGCCGCTGTTGGTGAAGCGGGCCCAGGTGGCCCCGCTCGCCGCCCGTTCGAGGTCGGCATCCGCCAGGACAATGAATGCGTCGCTTCCCCCCAACTCCAGGTTGACCGGGATCAGTCGCGCCGCGGCCTCCTGGGCGACGCGCGTTCCGGTACGCACGCTGCCGGTGAAGAAGATCTTGTCGGGGCGAGCCTCGATCAGTGCCGCCCCCGTCGTCCCGTCTCCGGCCACGACCTGGCACAGCGCCGCCGGCACACCGGCCCGGTGCAGCAGCTCGACTCCGGCCAGCGCGACCTGGGTAGTGAACTCGCTGGGTTTGAGCAGTACGGCGTTGCCGGCGAGCAGGGCCGGGATGACATCCCCGAAAGGGAGCAGGAGCGGATAATTCCACGGCGCGATCACGCCGATCACGCCGAGCGGCTCCCAGTGCATGCGGGCTCGGCGGCCAAAGAACGCGAGGTTGCCCAGTCGAATCCGCTCGGGGCGCAGGACGGCGGCTCCCGCGGCGGTGAAATACCGGGCTAGGTCCAATGTGACTGCAATATCAGTGAGGAGCGATTCAGCGAGTGGTTTGCCGGTCTCCCGACTGATCAGCTCGGCGACTCGCTGACGTTCGGAGAAGAGGAGGTGCTGGAATCGGCGCAGCACCGCCCGGCGATGCGGGAACGATGTGAGGGCCCACCGCGCCTGAGCCTCTCGCGCCGCGGCCATGGTGTGAAGGATGTCGGCTGGGGACGCGATCGTGATGGTGGCAAAGGCGAGTCCGGTGGCCGCGTCCAGCGAAGGGAGTGTGGTCGACATGAGGGGAAAGGTAGAAGGTGGCACCTGCGAACCCAGTAGGTCCGGTTTCGCCGGTCGGCCCTTTCAATTCCGAGGATCATACCCTAGTTTATTTCCCGTCCTCTCAACATCAGATGAGAATGCTTCTCACAGCAGCGATCGCGATACTCGCACTTACCGGCGCACGCCCGGCCGGTCTGCCCCAGGATGACCTGGCGCCGACGGTGCGCCGCATTGCGGCAACCACCGCCCTTGCGGCGCAGGAGTACGGCATCGGGGTCAGCGGGGGGAAAATTGTCGCCGCCGGCGAAGTCGAGGAAGCACGCCTCTTCC
>JANOFA010000966.1:0-2729 GCA_031413355.1 Gemmatimonadota bacterium
CCTTGGGAACCACTCCGTACCGCACCATGGTCAGCTTCATGCCATTGGGCAGCGTCACGGTCTTCCGCGGTGGCAGCCGGAAGGCTTTCGGCGTGCCGGGCGCGGGTGGCGCCTCCTTCTGGGCGCTGAGTGGCGCGGTGAGACTGAGCGCGATGGCGGTCAGCGCCAGTCCGACTTGCTTCAGGGTCAGGGCGCGCATCACTGGGCTCCGGTCGCACCGGCCGCTGCTGCGCCGGGGATGATGGTGTAGACGGTCCGGTTCTCCCGCCGCAGGTATTCCCGCGCGGTCTTCTGGATCTGCTCCGGCGTGACCGCGAGGAATCCGGCCTCTAGCTTGTTGATCCGGCCGGGATCCTTGTCGAACAGGCCAAAGGACGCCAGCAGGTCGAGGCGGCCGAGTCCGTTCTGCGACTCGATCATGTCGTAGAGGGTGGAGCGGATCTTGGTGCGGGTACGGGCCAGCGTCGCGGCATCGATCGGCGTGCTGCGCAGCTGTTCCACCTCCCAGTCGATGGAGGCGAGCAGGGTATCGGCGGAGACGCCGGTGTCATGATACATCGAGGCCATCCAGAGCATCGGGCCCTGGTAGTTGAACATGTTGCCCAGGCCCCAGTTGATGCCGGCGCTGACGTCGCCGGTGAGGCCGCGCCGCTGGACCAGCGCCTGATACAGCCGGGAATCACGTCCCTGGCCCAGGATCTGGTCGATCATGCCGAAGGCGAACCAGTCGGGTGTCCACCGTTCGGGCATATGGTAGGCGATGCCGAGCGCGGGGCGGGTCGCGAGCGAATCGACCCGGCTGCCGCGCCGCTCCGCGATCTGGCGCGGTTCGGTGAGATCCGGACCCTCGGGCAGCTCGGCGCGGGGAATGCCACCGAAGTATTTCGTGATCCAGCCGCGTGCGGTGGTGGCGTTGAAGTCGCCCACGACGACGAGAATGGCGTTGTTTGGCGCGTAGTACTTGTTGAAGAACGCCGCGGCGTCGCCAAGATTTGCCGCGTCGAGGTCGGCGAGGTCGCCGTAGAAGTTGTGAGCGTTGTACCAGTTCTGGTTGGCCGCCATCGGGAGGTCGATCCACGGAAAGCTGCCGTAGGGCTGGTTTAGCACGTTGACGCGGACTTCGTTCTTCACCACGTCGCGCTGATTGTTCATGTTGCTGCTGTCGATGGCCAGGCCCTTCATCCGGTCCGCTTCAGCCCAGAGCATCGTCTCCAGGGTGTGCGCCGGCACCACCTCGTAGTAGTTGGTGAAATCGAACCGGGTGGAGCCGTTCAGATAGCCGCCACTCGCCTCGATCAGCTTGATGAACTCGAGCTTGCCGAGGTTGCCTGAGCCCTGGAACATCAGGTGCTCGAACAGGTGAGCGAACCCGGTGCGGTCCCGCGGCTCGTTGCGGAATCCGATGTGATAGTAGACCCCGACGCCTACGGTGGGCGCGGTGGTATCCGGCGAGAGGACCACGCGCAGCCCGTTCGGCAGGGTGTAGAAGGTGAAGGGTACGGTGAGCGCTGCAGGGCGCTGCTGGGCGCCGGCTGGCGCCACGAGGAGCAGCGCCGCCATGCCACACGCGGCACGGGAGAGGAAACGGATGGGCACTTCGACAACTCCTGAGGTGGGCGGAGGAATGAGGCTCCTACGGCAGAGGTGGAGGGAGGTTTCGGGCGCGAGGAGCCATCAGCCGTCAGCCATCAGCCATCAGAGAAGTACCTTCGGCTGACGGCTGACGGCTGACGGCTGACGGCTGACGGCTGACGGCCAACGGCTGCAGTTACACCACCCGATCACTCCCCCCATCGATCGGCACCTGCGCCCCCGTCGTCTTGGCGAATGGCGCCCCGGCCATGGCGCAGACCAGGGCGGCGACATCCTTCGAGGTGACTTCGAGACTCAGCAGGTTGTTGCGCTTGTACTGGTCGACCGTCATGCCGTAGTGCTTGGCCCGGGCGGCGAGTACTTCGGGAGTCCACGCCGCGGTGTCGAATACCGCATGGGGATGCAGCACATTCACGCGGATCCCATCCTTGGCCAACTCCAGCGCGGCAACCCGCGCTAGCTGGGTGAGTCCGGCCTTCGCCACCGAGTAGGCGCCTGCGCCCGGCCCTGGCGCGGGCACGTTCTTCGACGCGTTGATGATGATCGTCGGGTCGACGCCGAGGCGCAGGTAGGGAATCGTGAGCTGGATCAGGTGCTGGGCGCTGGTGAGATTGAGGTCCAGGCTCCGCTGCCAGTTCTCGGCCGTCATCTTGTCCAGGGATTCACTGGGCGAAAAGATCCCCGCGTTGCTGACCACGATATCGATCCCGCCGAAGCGGCGTACCGTCTGCGCCACGGCGGATTGCATGGCGGCGAGACTGGTGACGTCGCAGGCAATGCCGAGGGCGTCGGCCCTGTTGAACAGCTTGGTGATTGCCGGATTCAGGTCCAGCGCCGCCACCGCTGCGCCCTGGGCCAGCAGCATCTCGGCGCAGGCCTTCCCGATGCCGCTGGCCGCGCCGGTCACGAGCGCAATCTTCCCGGCGAACGGCGGTTTGGCTCCGCCCCTGCTTGAGCTTGGCCTGCTCCAGATCCCAGTACTCCACTTCGAAGAGGTCGGCCTCCGGCAGCGCCTGCCAGCCGCCGAGTGACTCGGACCACTGGATGGCGCGGATGGTGTGCCGCACGATGTCGGCCGCGATCGCGGCATCCTTGGCCGTCGGCCCGAGCGTCACGGTGCCGACGCCGGGCCAGAC
>JANOFA010000967.1:0-1190 GCA_031413355.1 Gemmatimonadota bacterium
GCAGCAGCAAGACCTGCTCCGACCGGTCCAGCGCCGCCTGGACCTCCGTGTCCAGCCGGGTGGACCAGGGCACCGCCCCCGACTCACGCAGCCGCGGGGCGCTGCGCATGTCCACAATCTCGACCGGTGGCAGCGGCTGCATCCCGGCACGCTCGGGCAGTCGCACCAGCGCGAGCCGGGGCCCCACCCGAGCCATGGTCTCCGCGGCGGGGGTCGCGCTACCGAGGATCAGTCGCGCCCCTTCGAGCCGGGCGCGCACCAGTGCGACGTCGCGCGCGTGATAGCGCGGAGTTTCGCCATTCTTGTACGTTGCCTCATGTTCCTCGTCGACCACGATCACGCCGAGGTCACGCACCGGCGCGAAGACCGCGGAACGCGCCCCGACGGCGACGCGACGCTCACCACGTCGCAGCGCCCGCCAGGCATCGGCCCGCTCGCCGTCCGACAGCCCGCTGTGCAGCACGGCGACCTGATCACCGAAGACGCCGCGTACCCGGCTCACCGTCTGCGGCGTGAGCGCGATCTCCGGCACCAGCAGAATGGCACCCCGGCCCTCGGCCAGCGCCCGCCGGATCGCCTCGAGGTAGACCAGTGTCTTCCCGCTCCCGGTGACGCCGAACAGCAGAATCCCTTCGCCAGGTGCCTGCGCCGCGATCACGGCGAGCGCGGCGAGCTGGGCCGGCGTGGGATGCGGTGGCGGCGGGGTGACCGGGAGGTCGCTGAAGGGATCACGCGGCGCCTCGACCTCGGTGACGCTGGCCAAACCGCGTTTGACCAGTGACGCGAGCACCGGGCGCGAGATCGAGAGTTGCTCCAGCAGGTGACGCAGCGGCGCCGCGCCTCCCAGCTCCTCGATCGCCTCCAGCGCCGCGCGCTGCACCGGGCTCCGCCGGAAGAGCAGCTCACGCTCGGCGAGTGGCGGGACGGGCTCCGTCAGGCGGACCAGTCGCTCCGTCGCGACACCCCCCGCCGTCAGCGGGGCCTCGACTCGGAGCGCGACTACACCGACTCGCACCAGGCGGTTGATGGCATCCCAGACCGGCCGTTTGAGCGCCCGGGCAATACTGCCCACGGCAGCCTCCCCGCCCTTCCGTTCCAGTAAGGTGCCGACGTCGCCCGCCACACCCCCGGGAACGGCCGTGCCGGTCAGCCGCGCCATCACTCGCGAGCTGCCCCACAACGCCGCCGGC
>JANOFA010000968.1:0-3925 GCA_031413355.1 Gemmatimonadota bacterium
CGAGATTGCTGAGGATCTGGTCGCGAGGGCGCATGGTGTTGGGAGTAGGAGGTTGGGCGATTAGGCGATTAGGCGATTGGGCGGTTGGGCGGTTGGCTGACCGCTGATTGCCCCCCGCTGACGGCTGACGGCTGACGACAGTAGCTTACTGCCTCCTCCTTTCCCCGGCCACCATGCGCGTCCTGAACACCCTGCTTCTGCTCGCTCTTGTTGCGAGTTCCACCGCCGCCCAGCAGAAGCCGCGCGCGCGGGAGCTCGGCGTCCCGTTCAATGGCACCCCGGGTCCGCTCAATGCCATCACCGACGTGGCCGGAGTCGAGGTGGGCCATGTAACGCTCATCCGCGGCGAGGGCAGACTGGTTGTGGGCAAGGGGCCAGTGCGGACTGGCATCACTGCGATTCTCCCGCGGGGCAAGTCCAGCGATCCGGTGATGGCGGCCTGGTGGACTCTCAACGGCAACGGCGAGATGACCGGCACCACCTGGCTGGAGGAATCGGGCTTCCTCTGGGGCCCGGTGATGATCACCAACACCCTGAGTGTCGGGGTGGTGCGCGATGCCGTTATCGAATGGGCCATCAAGCGGAACTACGACGACTTTCTCTGGGCCCTCCCGGTCGTGGCAGAGACCTACGACGGCGGCCTGAACGACATCAAGGGGATGCACATCCGGAAGGAAGACGCCTTCCGGGCGCTGGATGACGCGAAGACCGGACCGGTAGCGGAGGGCAATGTGGGCGGGGGCACCGGCATGGTGTGCCACTCGTTCAAGGGCGGGATCGGCACCGCGTCGCGACGGCTCGTCGCCGACATGGGCGGCTACACGGTGGGCGTCCTGGTGCAGTGCAACTACGGCGGCCGGCGCCGGCTCAGCATCGCGGGGGTTCCTGTCGGGCCGCAGATTCAGGGTGCCGAGTAGTGCGTCGGCGTTGCCAACCCATCGGAACCGTGGGCCCGGGAGCTGCCTCGCTGTGACGCCAAGCCCTCCGGGCTGCTGCCGACCGCGGCGCGGGAGGAGCTCGGCTCCATCATCGTGGTCGTGGCCACCGACGCGCCGCTCCTGCCGCACCAGCTCAAGCGACTGACCAAGCGGGTGGGACTCGGCATCGGACGGATGGGCGGAATCGGTGGCGACAGCTCCGGTGACATCTACCTCGCCTTCTCGACCGCGAATGCGGGAGCCTCGACTCCCGACTCCGCAGTCACCGTCCGCATGTGGCCCAACGACAGGATCAATGGACTGTTCGAGGCGACGATCGATGCCACCGAAGAGGCGATCACCAACGCCATGTTCGCCGCCGGGACGATGACCGGCGCCGATGGCTACCGGGTGTCGGCGCTGCCGACGGACCAGGTGGTGGGGCTGCTGCGGAAGGCCGGGAGGATTCCATGAGTGCAGCTAAAGGCCCCATGCCCGACCCTCGACCCACCGCCCTCATCACCGGCGCGTCCGGGGGCATCGGCCTCGAACTGGCCCGGCTCTGCGCCCGGGGCGGGCACGACGTGATCCTCGTCGCCCGCAACGCGCCCAAGCTCGAAGAGCTGGCCAAGTACCTCGGCGGGATGTACAACGTGCGCACCGAGGTCATCGTCGCGGACCTGGAAGATCCCGAGGCGCCGCAGGCGATTTTCGAAGAGGTGGAGCGTCGCGGCCTCGGCGTCGATGTGCTGATCAACAACGCCGGCTTCGGCGACTGGGGGCTGTTCGGCCGGGCCGCCCTCGAGAAGCAGCTCGCGATGGTCCAGGTCAACATCGTCGCCCTGATGATCCTCACCCGGCTGGTCCTGCCCCGGATGGTCCATCAGCGAAAGGGGCGGATTCTCAATGTCGCGTCGACCGCGGCCTTCCAGCCGGGACCGCTGATGGCGACATACTATGCCAGCAAGGCGTTCGTGCTTTCCTTTTCCCAGGCCCTCAGCAATGAATTCAAGGGCACCGGGATCACGGTGACGGCACTCTGCCCCGGGCCGACCAGCACGAAGTTCTTCGAGGTGGCCAACCTGCCGCAGAACGTCCCGATGACGGGACCGTTCATGATGCCGGTCGAGCCGGTGGCGGAGGCGGGATATCGCGGCATGATGCGGGGCCGCACGATCGTCGTCCCGGGGTTTCTCAACAAGCTGCTGGTCTTCTCCGGCCGGCTGGTGCCACGGTCTGTGCCCACGGCCATCGCGCGCCGGATCCAGGAAGGACGGGGGAACGGATGACGCTGTCAGGGAAGCGGGTGCTGATCTTCGCGGCCAAGTACTACGAGGAGCTGGAACTCTGGTATCCCAAGATCCGGCTGGAGGAAGAGGGGTGCGCCACCGTCGTGGCGGGGGTCGGCGAGAAGATCTACTACGGCAAGAGCGGCTCGTATCCGGTGACGGTGGACGCGCACGTCGACGAGGTGAACGCCGCCGACTTCGACGGGCTGGTGATTCCCGGCGGCTACGCGCCGGATGTGCTGCGGCGCTACGCCAAGGTGCTTGCGCTTACCCGTGACATCTTCGCGGCCGGCAAGCCCGTGGCCTTCATCTGCCATGCCGGCTGGGTCCCGATCTCGGCGGGGATCGTGCAGGGGAAGCGCGGCACCAGCGTCGGCGCCATCCGGGACGACCTGATCAATGCCGGGATGGCATGGGAAGACCGGGCCGTGGTGGTCGACGGCAACCTGATCTCTTCCCGCACCCCCGCCGATCTCGGTCCTTTCATGCAGGCGCTGCTCGCGGCGCTGCGCACCCGTCCCACCCGCGCCTGAGCTATGCGCATCCTCTACAAGTACCTCGATCAGCACCGGAACCTCGTCCTGCTCGCACTGGTGCTGGCGGCGATCAACCAGACCTTCTCGCTGCTGGACCCGCTGATCTTCCGTCATGTCATCGACAACTACGCCAGCCACCCCAAGGACTACACCCGGAGCGAGTTCTTCCGCGGCGTGGCGCTCCTGCTCGGGATGGCGGTCGGCGTGGCGTTCGTGTCCCGGGTGGCGAAGAATTTCCAGGACTATTTCGTCAACGTCATCACCCAGAAGGTGGGAGCGCAGATCTATTCCGACGGGCTGCAGCATTCGCTAGAGCTGCCCTACCAGGTCTTCGAGGATCAGCGCAGCGGCCAGACCCTGGGGACACTGCAGAAGGTCCGGTCGGATGTCGAAAAGCTGATCGCCGCGTTCATCGGCATCCTGTTCACCACGCTGGTCGGCATCATCTTCGTGACCGTCTATGCCATCAGCGTCCACTGGATCATCGCGCCGATCTATTTCGCGACCATCCCGATCATCGGGTACATCAGCTCGGTGCTCAGCCGGAAGATCAAGACGGTCCAGAAGGTGATCGTGGCGGAAACCACCAGTCTGGCCGGAGCCACCACCGAGTCGCTCAGGAATATCGAGCTGGTGAAGAGCCTGGGGCTCTCGGGCCAGGAGATCGCCCGACTCAACGCGACAACGGGCAAGATCCTCAAGCTGGAACTGAAAAAGGTGAAGTACATCCGCAGCCTGAGCTTCATCCAGGGCACCGCGGTCAACTTCCTGCGGACGACGATCCTGTTCGTCATGCTGTACCTGATCTACGCCGGCGAGATCACCTTCGGCCAGTTCTTCTCGCTGTTCATCTATTCGTTCTTCATTTTCGGACCGCTGCAGGAACTCGGCAACGTCATCAACATCTATCGGGAAACCGAGGTCTCGCTGCAGAACTTCGCGGCGATCCTCGAGATCCCGCGCGAGGTACAGCCGGCCAACCCCGCCCCGCTCCCCAGCATCGAGACGCTCGAGTTCCGTGCGGTCGGGTTCCGCCACCAGTCGGCCACCACCGACGCGCTGACTGGCATCAGCTTCCACGTGCGCCGGGGGGAGACGATTGCGTTCGTGGGGCCGTCCGGTTCGGGCAAGACCACCCTGGTCAAGCTGCTCGTCGGGCTCTACCGGCCGCGCGCCGGCGAGG
>JANOFA010000969.1:0-5683 GCA_031413355.1 Gemmatimonadota bacterium
GACCGGACGGGGGCTCAAGGTCTTCCTCGATCTCAAGTGGCACGACATCCCGAACACCGTGGCGGGCGCGGTGGAGGGGGCCCGGGATCTGGGTGTCTCGATGGCGACCGTGCATACCCTTGGCGGTGCGGCGATGATGCATGCCGCGGCGCAGGCAGCCGGCCCAGCGCTCGGAGTGGTCGGAGTGACGGTTCTGACCTCTCACGCCGCCGCCGACTACGGGACGACCATGGGGCGGGATGGTGTGGTCCTGCTCGATGAAGTTCGCCGGCTGGCCCGTTCCGCCCGGGAGGCCGGCCTTCGCGGGATCGTCTGTTCCCCGCTGGAGGTCGCCGCGGTCGGGGGTGAGCTCGGGGAAGGCGCCTGGCGGGTGGTCCCTGGGATTCGCCGGCCCGGAGATGCTGCCGGGGATCAGGTCCGGACGGCAGGTCCTGCGGAAGCGGTCCGGGCCGGAGCCACCCACCTGGTCGTCGGGCGGCCCATCATTCAGGCCGGGGACCCGGCGGCGGTGTTCCGAGAGATGGCGGCGGCAGCAGGGGCAGGGTAGAGGTCAGCCGTCAGACATCAGCCGTCAGCCGTCAGCCTACCGCCCACCGCCCGTCCGCCCGTCCGCCCGTCCGCCCGTCCGCCAAATCCGCTCAATGTGGCTCCTTGCCATATACCCAACCCCCCGGTATACTTGCGAGCTCTATTGCAAACCGGTTTCTCGGAGAAGACCGTGAAGGTTCGTTCGAGTGTCAAGCCCATTTGCGAACATTGCAAAGTGGTCCGGCGGCAGGGGACGCTGCGGATCATCTGCAAGCGCAATCCCAAGCACAAGCAGCGTCAGGGTTAACCGATGGCACGAATCGCTGGCGTGGACCTCCCGCGCGAGAAGCGGGTCGAAATCGGCCTGACCTACATCTACGGCATCGGCCGTCCGATCAGTAATCGCATTCTCGCGGAGACCGGCGTCAGTCCGGACACGCGGGTGCGGGATCTGTCGGACTCGGAAGTCGCCCGCCTCCGCCAGTTCATCGAGCGTTCGGTGAAAGTCGAGGGTGCCCTCCGCACCGAAATCGCGATCAACATCAAGCGGCTCATGGACATCGGCAGCTACCGCGGGATTCGTCACCGCCGGGGCCTGCCGTTGCGTGGGCAGCGCACGCATACCAACGCCCGGACCAAGAAGGGCCCCCGTCGGGCCATCGCGGGCAAGAAGAAGGTGACGAAGAAGTAATATGACCACGCCAGAGATTCCGGTCGCGCCGGCGGCTCCCGCCACCGCCGCCCCCGCCAAGGCATCGGCGGCCAAGAAGGGCAAGAAAGTGGTGGAGAGTGAGGGCATCGCCCACATCTCGGCCACCTTCAACAACGTGCTCATCACGATCACGGATATGCGGGGCAACGTGCTCGTCTGGGGTTCCGCCGGCAAGGCGGGCTTCAAGGGCTCGAAGAAGTCGACCCCCTTCGCCGCGACCGTGGCCGCGGAGAACTGTGGCCGTGAAGCGATGAATCTCGGCGTGCGCCGGGTGCATGTGCGGGTCCAGGGACCGGGCAGCGGGCGCGAGTCGGCCATTCAGGCACTCGCGTCGGTCGGGCTCAAGGTCGCCTCGATTCGCGACGTGACCCCGATTCCGCACAACGGTTGCCGTCCCCCCAAGAAGCGGCGGGTCTGACCATGCGTTATACCGGTCCCAGCTGTCGGCAATGCCGCCGCGAAGGCACCAAGCTGTTCCTCAAGGGGAGCCGCTGCCTCACCGAGAAGTGCGCCGTGGAGCGTCGCGGGTATCCGCCCGGCCAGCATGGCCAGTCCGGTGGGCGGGTGCGGAAGGTGTCGGAGTACGCCACGCAGCTGCGGGAGAAGCAGAAGGTCAAGCGGATCTACGGCCTCACCGAGCGCCAGTTCCGCAACACCTTCGACCGGATCTCGCGTGAGTCGGGCGTCAAGGGCACCAATCTGCTCATTGCCCTCGAGTCACGGCTGGACAACGTCGTGTTCCGGCTGGGTTTTGCCGCCAGCCGCAAGGCGGCGCGCCAGCTGGTGCGCCACGGCAACATCGAGATCAACGGCCGCCGGGTGGACGTCCCGTCGTTCAACGTGAAGCCGGGCCAGGAAATCCGGGTGAGCGCCGCCCTGCGTGACGGTGTGGCGGTGCGCTCGGCGCTCGAGTTTGCCACCCGCGGTCAGCCGGTGTCGTGGATCCAGGTGGATAGCGAGAAGGCGTCGGGCAAGGTAACCGAGCGGCCCACGCGTGATTCGATCCCGCTCAATGCCCAGGAACAGCTCATCGTCGAGCTCTACTCGAAGTGACCATGACCATTGACCTGACCGGACTGGTCCGCCCGCACCTGGTCGAGATGACCAAGCGCGACGACAATCCGAACATCGCGGAATTCCGGCTGCAGCCGCTCGAGCGGGGCTTCGGCTACACCTTGGGCAACTCGCTCCGGCGCCTGCTGCTGTCGTCGCTGCGCGGCAGCGCGGTCTGGGGCTTCCGCCTCGACGGCGTGGTGCACGAGCACCAGACGATCCCCGGCGTGCATGAAGACGTGCACCAGATCATCCAGCGGCTCAAGGCGTTGACCCTTGTTCTTGCGGATGACGATGATGAGGCGATCCTCAAGATCAAGAAGGATGGCGCTGGCCCGGTCTACGGCCGCGACATCACTCCCAGTGGCTCGGTACGCGTCGTCAATCCCGATCACCTGCTCTTCACCGTGCAGGACGATCGCGAAATGAACGGCGAGCTCTACGTGAACAAGGGCCGCGGGTATGTCGAGGCGGAGCTGCACCCGCGCGACCGCTCGCTCCCGGTGGATCTGATCAGCATCGACGCCATCTACAATCCGGTCCGCCGCGCCAATTTCTCGGTCGCCGAGACCCGCGTCGGGCAGCGGACCGACTACGATCGCCTGACCGTGAGCGTCGAGACCAACGGCACGATCACGCCGGAAGACGCGATCGCCTATTCCGCGGCGCTGGCGCAGGAACACTTCCGCTACTTCGTCGAGTTCGGCAAGGTGCCGACCGGCCGTGCGGATGCCCCGGTCGCGCTGGCGGGCGGTGGTCAGCTGCGGGACAAGCTGAATCGCCTGATCGATGACTTCGGTCTTTCGGTGCGCTCGCTCAACTCGCTCAAGAATTCGAACATCCGTACCCTGGGTGACCTCGTCGCCTACACCGAGGACGAGCTGCTCAAGGTCAAGAATGTCGGCGAAAAGGCGCTCAAGGAGATCGCGGATCTGCTCCGGGCCCAGGGACTGAACTTCGGCATGCGCTTCGAGGACGCCGAAGGCGACATGCGGATCGTGAATGCCGGGACACCGCCCACCGCCCGCGTGGTGGTGGACAGCGGCGAGGAGGGCTAATGCGGCACCTGTGCAAGGGACGTCAGCTTTCGCGCACCTCGGAGCACCGCAGGGCGCTGTTGCGGAACATGGCGACGAGCCTGTTCACCCACGGGGGCATCGAGACCACGGTCGCCAAGGCCAAGGAGCTCCGGCCCTACGCCGAAAAGCTCATCACCCTGGCCCGGCGCGGCGATCTCCACGCCCGCCGCCAGGCGGCGCAGAAGGTCCGTGAGCGCGGGGCGCTGAGCACGCTGTTCACCGAAATCGGACCGCGGTTCGCGGCGCGTCCCGGTGGCTACATCCGTATTCTGAAGCTGGGGCATCGCCCCGGCGACGGCGCCGAGATGGCCCGGATCGAGCTTCTGGCCGAGTGAGCCGGATTCGTGGTGGCGGCGCTGGAAATGAACGAAGGGGACCAATTGGTCCCCTTTTTTCTGGGTGTGAATGCGGAGCTGCTGCTGCGGTCAGCGCCAGGGTGCGGTCTGGCGCCCTGGGCTCAGGTCGCCTTCTTGACCCGGTTAGACTTGATGCACTGGGTGCAGACCTGCACCCGCCGCGGCGCCCCCTCGACCAGCACGCGGACGGTCTGCAGGTTGGGGTACCAGCGGCGCTTCTTCCGATTGTTGGCATGACTGACGTTATTGCCAGTGATCGGTCCTTTGCTGCAGACGGTGCATACCCGGGCCATACGAGTCGTCCTTGCGGAAATTCTCTGTTGCCAGCCGGAAAAACAGCCCAGCAACATAGCCACGGGACCCGTCGGACACAATACTGGAGGACGAGGCTGCCATGCCGCGGGCGCTGATCACCGGGATAACCGGGCAGGATGGGTCCTACCTGGCGGAGCTGCTGCTCGCCAAGGGATATGAGGTGTTCGGGGTGGTCCGGCGGACCAGCTACCATAGCTACGAACGGATCGAGCACATCCTCGACCGGATCCGGATCATCCCGGCCGACCTGCTGGACCAGCACTCCCTGACCGTGGCCCTCAAGGAGACCGAGCCGGACGAGGTCTACAATCTCGCCGCCCAGTCCTACGTTCCCACCTCGTGGAGCCAGCCCGTCCTCACCGGCGAGTTCACCGCGCTCGGGGTCACCCGTATCCTCGAGGCGGTCCGCCTGGTCTGGCCCCGGGCCCGGTTCTATCAGGCCTCCTCCTCCGAGATGTTCGGCCGGGCGCTGGAAACGCCGCAGCGGGAGTCGACCCCGTTCTATCCCCGCTCGCCCTACGGCGTGGCCAAGGTGTACGGCCACTATATCACGGTAAATTACCGCGAATCGTACGGGCTCTACGCCGTGAGCGGGATCCTGTTCAATCACGAATCGCCCCGTCGCGGGCTGGAGTTCGTCACCCGCAAGGTGACCGATGCGGTCGCCCGCATCAAACTGGGCCGGGCCACCGAACTGCGGCTGGGAAACCTCGATTCCCAGCGCGACTGGGGGTTCGCCGGCGACTACGTCGAGGCGATGTGGCGGATGCTGCAGCAACCCGAGCCGAAAGACTATGTGATTGGCACCGGGGACACCCACACCGTGCGGGAGCTGGTCGAGCTGGCCTTCAGGCACGCCGGCCTCGACTGGCAGAAGTACGTGGTCCTCGATCCGCAATTCATCCGGCCGGCCGAGGTGGACGTGCTGCTCGCTGATCCGGCGCGTGCCTCGCAGGAACTCGGCTGGCGACCGACGGTGGACTTCGGTGGCCTGGTCCGGATGATGGTGGACGCGGACTTGAAGCGCCTCGGCCCCGGCGCCCCGTGAAGGTCCTGGTAACGGGGGCGGCCGGATTCGTCGGGCGCTGGCTCCTCCCGGAGCTGGTCGCGGCGAATCATGAGGTCCTGGGTACGCGGTTGCCCGGGGAAGCCCCGACCGATTCCCTGCCGGAGGAAACCCGGCGGATGGTGCGCTGGCTGCCGCTCGATCTGCGCGAGATGGACTCGGTGCGCTCGGCGGTGGATGAAGTGCCCGATGCGGTCATTCACCTCGCGGCGATCGCCTCTGGCGCGGAAGCACGACGTGACCCCGGGCTGGCCTGGGACGTCAATGCCGGTGGTACCGCCCGACTGGTCGATGCCCTCGGGCAGCGGCGGCAGGCCGGCGCCGCGGATCCGCTCCTGCTGCTGGTCTCGTCCGCCGAGGTGTACGGTGTGACGCATCCGCCGCGGCCGCGGGTGGAATCCGATGCGCTCGCCCCGATCTCGCCCTATGCCTCGAGCAAGGTCGGAGCCGAGGTCGCAGCCATGGAAGCCGCCCGCCTTGACGCTCAAACACAGCCGGCCAACCTCACCAAAGGGTCGCAAGCGCATATCGACGCGATACACCAATGCGCTGGGATCACTCAGCAGCGCAATCA
>JANOFA010000970.1:0-1113 GCA_031413355.1 Gemmatimonadota bacterium
CGCTGAGTCTCGGGTCGCGGGGATGCGCGGAGCGCCTAGGGAAGCTCTGCACCAGCTCACCGGGAGGGGCGAAGTCGCGGGGGTCCTGAAGGGCGCGTGCGTAGCTGGCCCTGTGACTCCACCGTCCCAACGCAAAGCCGAGCGCCCGGAAGGACCCTGCGGACGAGCCCCGACCTGACTCCCGTACTTGTGCAGACCTTCCCTAGGTGGCCATCTGGGTGCGCGCCAAGCGTCCGGTTTGCGTCACCCTGACCGGGTATCTAGCTTCCCGGCAGCGTCAGGCGGGACTTCACGACCGAGGCAGGAGGTGGCGGGATGGGCAAGCGGGAAGATGCGAAGATTGCGGCGCTGGTAAAGAAGCACACGGCGCAGATCAAGCCGCCGGCGGCGGACCGGGCGGCGCAGTACGACGACACACTCAAGAACCGGCCCGCGGAGCAGGACAACGAGACCAAGCGTCTCTTCAAGGACATGAAGCGCCGGGAGTTCTAGTCCCGGCGCCTTCCATTTCCCCCATGCGACTGTTCCTGCTGCTCGCCCTCCTGGCGCTGCCGTTCTGTCACGCCCGAGCCCAGGACACCGCCCTGATCGTGGTGCATCAGGGCGCCCGCGTCAGGGCCCGGGTCCCGTCGCTCGGTAGCGACATCAAGCTCGGCATCTTCTCCAAGGCGAAGGTCTCCGGCCAGATCTGCCTGGGCCTGTTGCTCGATCAGCGGGATCCGAGCGGCGCGCCGATGCTGATCCTGCTCCGAGGCATTGCCGGACTGGATGTCGACCGGCGCACCAACATCCCCGCCATGGTGCTCGGCCTGCCGGCACCCGGACCGGGCGACTGGCTCACCGTGGACATGGCCGTCCTCCGGAACAGCGACGCCGCCTGTCCACTCAAAGGTCAGCCAAAAAGCTGAACCGATTCCCCCAATCGTCCAACCGCCCAATCGCCCAATCGCCCAATCGCCCAACCGCCCAATCGCCCAACCGCCCAATCGCCCAATCGCCCAATCGCCTAATCGCCCAATCGCCCGCCCCTCCTCACACCACGTAGCTCCGCACCCACTCCTCCAGTTTGACCAGATCGATGCCGGCGTCCTTGCAGGGACCGGAGGGCAGCGT
>JANOFA010000971.1:0-8744 GCA_031413355.1 Gemmatimonadota bacterium
GGTCGCGGCGGTGGTGGTCCACGTCCCGGAGGTGGTGTCCGGCCGCTTCCTGCTCGTGCCGGTGAAGGGCACCGATCCGGTGCGTGCCCTCCGCGCCGGCCTGCTGAGTCAGGTGCGGGTGAGTGAGGGCGACACCGTGGCGGCTGGCGCCGCGCTGTTCGTGATTCGCTCCGTGAGCCTGAGCGATCGTTCGGCCGATCTGCGGACTCTGGAGAACCAGCGGAGTAGCAACGAGCAGCGGCTGATCATTCTCAAGAGTCAGTACGAGACCCGGCGACGGTCCGATGCCGCCGATTCCCGTCGCCTGGAGAATCGGATCCGGTTCCTCGATGGGCTGTTCCGCTCCAAGAGCACCCGACTCGTCCTCACCCGTCGGCTGGCCGACAGCGCCATTTCCGGGGCGGGTCGCGGTGCCATCGGACAGCTCGAAGCGAGCCGGATGGAACTGGAGGCCAGCACGCTGGCGGAGGAAGTCCAGAGCGTGCAGAACGATCTCGATGAGACCCGCAGCGATATCGCCCGGCTCACCGAGGACGAGTCGGCCCGGGATCTGGAGTATCAGGAAGCCAGGCGCGGGCTGCAGGAGGCGATGGAAACCGCCGCGATCCACATCCGCAGCATGGGCCGCGACCTGATCAACAGCACCGACTCCGGGCTGGTCGTCACCACGCCGTGCGCCGGGACAGTCCTGCGCATGCACGTGAATGCCCCTGGCGCGGTGGTGCAGGAGGGCGAGATCCTCAGTGAAATGGCCTGTGCCCGCGATCGGCTCCAGGGCGAACTGGTGCTGCCCCAGTCCGGCGTGCCCCAGGTCCAGCCCGGCCAGGGGGTGAAGCTCCGGTTTGATGCCTTTCCCTATCAGCGCTATGGGGTGCGCTTCGGCACCGTGCGATGGCTCGGCCCCACCGGAATCACCTCCTCCGACAGCGGCGCATTCCGCGCCCTGATCGAACTGCGGGATGACTCGATCCGGGTGCGGGGCCGGATGACTCCGCTGCTGCCCGGCATGGGCGGCAGCGCCGACATCGTCACCGGCAGGCGCTCGCTGGTGAGCTTCGTCTTCGAACCGATCCGCGCGCTCAAGGAGAGCTTCGCGGAACCACCCCCGGCCCCGTAATGTCTGACCGCTGGCTCGATGGCGAACGCCACCCCGAATGGCGTTACACGCTGGACGACTTCCACAGCGACGATGAGTCGATGGCGGCGTGCCTTGGGCTGGCCCGCATCGCCGCCCGAACCGGCCTGCCCATCCTCATTCTGGGCGAGACCGGCACCGGCAAGACCATGCTCGCCCGCGCCATCCACAACTCCTCCAGCCGCGCCAGGAACCCGTTCATCGCCTTCAACTCCGCCGCGCTCTCCGACACCCTGCTGGATAGCCAGCTCTTCGGTCATGAGAAGGGGGCGTTCACCGGGGCCATCCGCCGGGTGAAGGGAAAATTCGAGATGGCTGACGGGGGTACGCTCTTTCTCGACGAGATCGCCGACATGACACCGCAGGGCCAGGCCAAGATCCTGCGGGCGGTCGAGTACGGCGAATTCGAGCGCCTCGGCGGCGAGCAGCTCCTCGATGCCGACGTCCGGCTCATCTCGGCGACCCACCTCCCGCTCAACCGCTACCTCGAGACCGACCACTTCCGCAAGGATCTGTTCTACCGGATCAGCGGCATCACACTGCGGCTGCCCTCGCTCCGGCAGCGCCCGAACGACCTGCGCAGCCTCACCGCCGCGGCGATCGCGGCGGCGAGCGCGGCACAGAAGAAGACCATCGTGGGGCTGAGTCGCGCCGCCGCTGACCGGCTGCTCTCGTACGACTGGCCCGGCAACCTGCGGGAACTCAACCGGGTGATTCACACCGCGGTCGCGATCACCGAGGAGGAAGTGATCGCGCCCGATGCGATCCTGCTCGAGAGCGGTGTGGAAACCGTGGTGGCGAATTCGATGCCCCAGGCGCAGGTGCCGGCGGCATCCACCGGTGCCGATCTGTCGCTCCGGGCCGCCGAACTGAGGCACATCCGAGTCGTGATGGAGCAGGTCGGCGGCAACAAGCGCCAGGCCGCGCGCATGCTGGGGCTGTCACGCTCGACGCTCGACCGGAAGCTGGGGGTGCGCCCGGGGTGAGGTGATCCCCCGCGATGTTGGGAGCTTGTCCTGCGATGTTCCCTGGTCTCGTCTCGCTACCACGGTCTCATAATCGATCTTGATACCGGCCTCAAATCAATACTGCCCGTGGTGCTTTCCTCCCGGCGCGGATGGCTAAGTCTTTCCACTACATACGTTTCGTGTCGGCCCAAGATTGCGGCATGGCGCCTGCCTTATAGAGAGGCACGCGAGGCCGGTGGCTGCCGTGTCCTCCGCGAACCCCTGGGTCCAGCGCACCACTCCGATCGGCAGGTCGCCGCAAGGCATTGGGCCGGGACCCCAACTCAGGAGGAACGACCGATGGCTGCCAGCAAGAAGCCCAAGATGAAAGACCTGCCCAAGAAGGCCCTGGGCGCCAAGAAGGCCGCGCAGGTAAAGGGTGGGCTGAGGAAGCGGCCCCGGTAGTTGGGGCCAGTGTTCCCCGAACGCACTTCTCACATCAGGGGGTACCCATGTCTGACAAGAACAACGACAAGGTCCGCGATCTTCCCACCAAGAAGATCGATGAGGACAAGGCCGAGCAAGTCAAGGGTGGCGCGACGCAGAAGCCGAAGCCGCGCAACTGAGCGGAGCGGAATCGGGATCCTCGCCGGCTCAGTTCGGCGAGGATCCTGGCCCGTTCACTTCCAGAAATGCGTAGACCCGGACCACGGCACATGACTGACCAGAAGCGCGACAAGCCGATTCCCCCCGCGGAAGACGAGGTCGTCCTCCTCGAAGATCTCGCTCCCCGAAGCGATGTCTCCGGCGGTGCGTCCAAACTCCGGTTTGGCGAGTCCACCGGCCGCAAAGGCCCCAAGGGCCGGGGTGGTCACGGGGGTTGATACCTCTCAGCGGATGCATCGCGGTTTGCTTTCGTCTGTACCCGACCGCTGCCCTATCCTCGCTCCACCCACCCGCTAGCAGCACCTCCCATCCACCCCGTTCGACGTACTGTGATGTCCCGCCGGGGCGCATCGCTCCTGGGTCGGCGCGGACATGAGAACGGCGCCCGCTTCTGAGTCTCCGGCCGGACGGGTGGTGTACCGGGCAGGGCGGGACCATACTCCATGCACCGCGAGGGAAGAGGGCGGACAGGGCAGGGGCGGGGCTAAGTCCCTCCTACGGCGGAACATCGGAGTGCTGAGTATGGGAGACAGCGTGTGAGTACGACGTCGGTGTTTGATCACCCCAAGCCGCAGCTGGATGAGGTCGAGGTCCGTGCGCTGCTCAAGCGTGAGTACGGCCTCGAAGGCGTCACGGTGCCGCTCGTCAGCGAGCGCGACCAGAACCTGCTACTCGACGCGGGCGCACGGCGCTACGTCCTGAAGATCGCCAACGCGGTGGAGGATCGCCGCCTTCTGGTCCTGCAGAACGGGTTGCTGGCGCACCTCGCCCTCACGGCACCCGATCTGGGTATTCCCCGGCTGGTGCCCACTCAGGATGGGGCGGAGATCGGCGAGTGGACCTCGGGCTCCGCGGTCCACGCGGTGCGGTTGCTCACCTACCTGCCAGGCCGGCTCTTCTCCGAGGTGGAGAAGACGCCAGCCCTGCTCGGCAGTCTCGGCGCATTCGTGGGCCGGCTGACGGATGGCCTGAGGGGATTCGGCCATCCCGTCGCCCACCGGGCGCAGTTCCTGTGGAATCTCGATGAGGCGCTGGCGGTGAAACCGTGGCTGGAGGACGTCGCCCCGGAGCATCAGGCGCTCGTCGCCCGTGTCTTTGCGGGGTATGAGGATCGTGTCGTGCCCCGGCTCCCCAGTCTCCGCGCCGGCGTGCTGCATCAGGATATCAACGACAACAACCTCATCGTGAGCTCCGACGGCTCGTCGGTCACCGGACTCATCGATTTCGGTGACATGATGTTCGGTCACCGGATCAACGAGCTCGCCGTGACGCTGGCGTACGCCCTGCTCGACATGGACGATCTGCATGCGGCCGCGGGTCCGCTGATCTCGGCGTATGCCGCAGCCTGTCCACTCGAACCGGATGAGGCCGCGGTCCTGTTCGACCTGGTGGCGGCGCGGCTGGCGGTGAGCGTCTGCGTCTCGTCGCACCGGGCGCACGAGTTCCCCGACAACACCTACCTGCTGATTTCACAGGCCCCTGCGTTCCGGCTGCTCGACCGGCTGGATCAGATAAACCCCTCACTGCTGGCCGCCTTTGCGCGTCAGGCGGCGGGACTGCCCGCCGTCGCCACACACGACCGCATCGTGACGTGGCTCTCGTCGGAGGCCTGCCGGCCGGCCCCACTCCTTGACTTCGATCTGAATCGTGCCGCTCGCTGCCTGGTCTCACTCACAACCGGCGCACCGGGAATGGAGCATGCGGGGAATCCAGACGCCTGCTGGGCCTGGCTCCGGCAGCGACTTGCGGCGGAGGACGCACGATTCGCCATCGGGACGTATGGCGAGATCCGCGCGGTCTACACCGGCGATCAGTACCGCACGTCCGCATCGCCCGAGTGGCGCTCGCAGCACCTTGGCATCGATCTGTTCGTCGAGCCCGGTACGCCGGTGCATGCCCCGCTCGACGGCCGGGTTCTGAGTGTCGCCGACAACACCGCCGCGCTTGACTACGGTCCCACCGTCATCCTGGAGCACGAGGCTGGCGCGGGAGGCCCCGCGTTCTTCACGTTGTACGGCCATCTGGCCCGCGAGACGCTGGCCCGCCTGCAGCCGGGGATGACGGTGAAAGCGGGTGAGCGGATCGGCTCCATCGGGACCTCGGATATCAACGGCGGATGGGCGCCGCACCTCCACTTCCAGATCATCACCGACCGGCTCGGCCTGTCAGGCAATTTCCCCGGCGTGGGGCAGCCCAGCCTCTGGCCCGTCTGGCAGGAGATCTCTCCCGACCCGAACCTGATCCTGAAGCTGGCGCCGGAGAGCTACCTTGAGGATCCTGCGCCGCCCGCCATGGTTCTCGAGCGGCGCGCCAGGCTGATGGGGCCGTCGTTGTCCATCAGCTACCGCAAGAAGCTCAAGATGGTGCGTGGGCGGGGGGCGTACCTCTATGACCACACCGGGCGGGCCTTCGTCGACGGGGTGAACAACATCTGCCATGTCGGGCATGCCCATCCACACGTCGTGGAAGCGCTGGCCCGGCAGGCGGCGATACTCAACACCAACACCCGCTACCTGCACGACACCATTCTGGATTACTCCGAGCGCCTCGGGGCGACGTTCCCGAATCCGCTGTCGGTGGTGTACCTCGTCTGCTCCGGCTCGGAGGCGAACGAGCTCGCGCTTCGGATGGCCCGCACCGCCACCGGACGGCGCAACGTCATCACAGTCGACTGGGGATATCACGGGCACACCAGCGGTCTGATCGAGGTGAGTCCCTACAAGTTCAACCGCAAAGGCGGGAGCGGGAAGCCGGATCACGTCGAAATTGCCACGCTGCCCGATCCCTACCGCGGCGCACTGAAGGGATATGGGCCCGAGGTGGGGCGGGCGTATGCCGCGTCGGTGATGGAGCAGATCGAGCGCATTCGCGGGAAGACCGGACAGGGGCCGGCGGCGTTCATCGCCGAGTCCATCTCCGGCTGTGGCGGACAGGTGGTCTATCCTGATGGCTATCTCCAGGAGGCAGCCCGTCTGGTACGCGCTGCGGGGGGGCTGGTCATCATCGATGAAGTGCAGACCGGCTTCGGGCGGGTGGGCACCCACATGTGGGCCCACGAGCGGCAGGAGGTCGTGCCCGACATCGTCACGCTCGGCAAGCCGATCGGCAATGGCCATCCCATGGCCGCGGTGATCACCACGCCGGAAATTGCCCGGGCCTTTGCCAACGGCATGGAGTTCTTCTCCTCCTTCGGCGGCAATCCGGTGTCGGCGGCGGTCGGCATGGCGGTGCTGGATGTACTCGAGGAAGAGCAGCTGCAGGCGAACGCGCTCACCACTGGCCGGCATCTCAAGGCCCGGCTGCAAACGCTGGCCGGTCGCCATGAACTGATTGGCGATATTCGCGGTGCCGGGCTCTTCCTGGGCGTGGAACTGGTACGGGACCGTGCGACGCTTGAGCCCGCCACCGAGGAAGCCGGCGAGCTGCTCAACCTGCTGCGTGATGCCGGCGTGCTCCTGTCATCCGACGGGCCGTTCGACAACGTGCTCAAGATCAAGCCGCCGATGGTCTTCGGTGTCCGCGAAGCCGACATCATGGCTGACGAGCTGGACCGCGGGCTCGGCCGGGTGGCTCGGAGGTGAAGGCGTCGCGGTAGCTGTTGAGGGGGGAAGCGGATCCTCAGGATGTTTTCCTGCTCGTACCCCAGTCCCTGCCCGATCCGGCTTGCTCCCGGCCGTACTCCGGCGCAGATTGTCCCCGCCCCAACCCTCGTCCCCCTGAGACCAGCATGACCGCACATTCCGGCCACATCGCCGTGCGTAGTCCATGGCCCCTGCGCATTGCCTGGGGGTACTTCGTCGCGTATTCGCTGTGGGTCGGGGCCATGCTGGCGGGCGTCATCACGCGCGGCGTGACGAACGACCTGGTCTTTCTGCCGTTCTACATCGCCGCCGGCTTCGCCTGTCTGCACGCTGCACGGGTGACTGTCGCCTCGCCCCGGACGGCGCGTGGCTGGCGGCTGGTGGCCGCCGCCTGGTTTATCTCGGGCGTGGCGGCCATGCTGATGATGCCGCTCTGGTTGAGGCCGATCGCCTGGCTGGAAGCGGTCTCCCTGGCGCTCTATCAACTCTACTTCCCGTTGATGCTGCTCGGCTTCTGGCAGCTCGTGGAGCTCCCCTCGGGGCGACTGGCCCGGCTGCGCCTGTCGGTGGAGGGGCTGATCGTCATGGTCGCAACCGTCATTCTGGCGTGGTACTGGATCTTCCGGTTCGACGAGGCCGCCCGGTCGCTGCTGCCCTACCTCAAGATCGTTCTGCTGATGTTTCCCGGCGAACTGGCCGTGGCGGTGGGCGCCGTCGCCATCGTGCATCGGTCGTCCCAGACCGGCGCGGCCCGGAGTCTCTCGCTCCTGAGTGTCGGCACACTCGCCGCGGTCGTGGCGGATTTCATGTACGAGTACGATGACCTGATCTGGTCCGTCTGGAGCGGCCCGGGTGCGGATCTGCTGCTAGGCCTTGCCGCGGTGCTGGTCATTTCGGCGGGCATCCTGACCCCGCGCGAGGCGGACGCGGAGCAATGTCCGGTGGCGGTGATCGGCCCCGCGCTGGTGCCCTACCTGGCCATCGGGGTGATCGGCTCGCTCGCCATTCTCCAGTGGTGGAGCCCCGACCTTGCGCATCCCGCCCTCTCAGGACTGGTACTGGGCGCGGTGGTACTCATGGGGCTGCTGATCCTTCGCCTGGTGGTGGCGCAGCGGGAATTCGCGGCCGAGGCGCTCGCACGCGCCGCGCAGGACGCCCGGTTCCGTGCGCTGGTGCAGCAGTCCTCCGACGCCATTCTGGTAGTGTGCCGCGCTGGTCGCATCCACTACGCCAGTCCTCCGTTCGGTGCGATGATCGGCGCTCCCGGCGAGGATTTATCCGGGCGCCAACTGGCGGAGCTGATTTCCTTCGACCCGCCCGGCGGGCTGGAGGAGTGGCTGGCCCAGTCACCGACGCGGCCCCTGGCCCGGTGGAAGATCGGCGATCACCGCGATATCGAGGCGCTGGCGACCGATCATACGGCGGACCCGGCCATCGGTGGCATCGTGATCAATGCGCGGGATGTGAGCGAACGTACCCGGCTTGAGTCCCGGCTGCAGCAGGCCCAGAAGCTGGAGGCGGTCGGGCGGTTCGCGTCGAGTGTGGCGCATGACTTCAACAACGTCCTGACGGTGATCAGTGCCAATCTGCATTTTCTGGTGGACGGCGGCACCACCCGTGGCGGAGATGAACTGGCCCAGATGGCGTTGGCGACCGACCGGGGGGCGGCGCTCGCACGGCAGCTGACGGCGTTGAGTCGCCCGAAAACCGCGACGGTTGGCATGGTAGATCTCGCCGGCGCGGTCGGCGACATCGAGCGGACGCTTCGAGTCCTGCTCCCCACCTCGATTCAGACTACGGTCAGCGTCCCGGCGGGCACACTGATGGTCCACATGGATGAGGTGCAGGCCGAACAGGTCCTGCTCAATCTTGCGCTCAACTCCCGGGATGCGATGCCCGAAGGGGGGAGTCTCGAGATTCGCCTGGACGTTACCGCTCCGCCGCCGGATGTGCCGGTCGGGCGCGAGGGGCGGTGGGCCCGGCTGCGGGTCAGCGATTCCGGAAGCGGCATGTCGCCCGAGGTCATGGCGCAGGCGCTGGAGCCGTTCTTCACGACCAAGGCGGCCGCCCACGGGACAGGGCTGGGATTGTCTTCGGTCCAGGCGATCGTCGCGGAAGTCGGTGGACGACTGGAGCTGCACTCCGAGCCTGGCCAGGGGACCACGGTAACGATTCGGCTGCCTCTCTTATCGGTGCCCGCGCGTGCAAGTCGTCCGCGCCCGGTTCTGGCCACGCCAACGGGGGAGGGTCGCCTGCTCGTGGTCGACGACGAGCCGGCGGTGCGCCGGATCGTGGCACGCTACCTCACCGCCACCGGCTATCAGGTCGTGGAGCGCGAGGATGGGAGGGCGGCGCTCGAGTACCTCGCGGCACATGCGGGGCAGCTGCACCTGGTGCTCACCGACCTGGTGATGC
>JANOFA010000972.1:0-2759 GCA_031413355.1 Gemmatimonadota bacterium
GTCGAAGCCGGGTTGCACCACGCCGAATGCGACCCCGCCGGTCACCGTCGTCGGGGTCAGCCGGGCCGTGGTGTTGCCAACGCCGAGCTGTCCCTTGCTGTTCTCCCCCCAGCAGGAGGCTTCGCCGGCGCTGGTGAGAGCGCAGGAGTGCGCCTGGCCGCCCGAGATGCTGGTGAACAACTTGGCGGTCTTTACCGCGACCGGGTTCAGGCGCTGCACCAGCGTACTGTCACCGAGCGCACCGCCGGTGTTGGAACCCCAGCAGTAGGCGACACCGTCCACCGAGACGGAGCATGCATGCGCGGCTCCACTGGTGACGCCGCTGGCGATGAACACCGGAGAGCCATCGAAGCTGACGGCGGGGAGCGCGCCCGCGGTGGCGCTCACGGTGTTGAGGAGCACCCGTTTTCCGTACACCCAGTTCCCCACCGTCGCGATGCCGAGGGCATCGGTCGCCACGCTCGCCCCGGTGACCGACCCTCCGCCGGCGGTGATGGCAAAGGTCACGGTCGCGCCGGCCACCGGGTTGCCGCTGCCATCGACCAGCAGGACGGAGGGAAGTGTGGTCACCGCGATCCCCACGCGCCCGCTCTGCGTCTGCACACTGTTGGCCGTGAGCGAGACGCCCGGGCCCGCCTGCAGCGTGATCGTGGTGGACACGGCCGCGGTAAGGCCCGTGCTGGTAAAGCTGAGGGTGTAGCCGCCCACCAGGCCGGTGAGCGACAGATTGGTGAAGCTGCTTGCCCCGGTACCGCCGGTGGCGATCGTGGTCGTGCCGCCGAGCGCCACGCCAGCCGGTGCGCCGGTGAGGGTGGCGACCACATTGACCGCGGCGGTCGCGACATCATTCCCGCCGGCGTCACGCAGTTGTACGATCGGCTGCTGGGCCAGCGCGCTCCCGTTCGTTCCGCTCGCGGAGGGCTGAGTCGTGATCGCGAGTTGAGTCGCGGCGCCGGCCGCGAGGGCAATCGTGTCGGACGTCGCACCAGTAAGGCCTGTGCTGCCGAAATCGAGCGTATAGTCACCGACCAGCCCCGAGAGGCCAAGATTGGTGAAGCTCGCCTGACCGCTGGCGTTGGTCGTGAGGACCGACGTTCCGGCGAGGGTCGCGCCCGCCGAGGCGGAGGCGGTGATGCTGACGCCCGCCTGGCTCACATCGTTGTTGAAGGCATCGCGCAGATGCAGCACCGGCTGCTGCGCCAGCACCGCCCCGTTCGTGGCCGCTGCCGAGGGCTGGGTCGTGATGGCAAGCTTCGTGGCCGGGGCGGGGGTGCCCGTCGCGGTGAAGGTCACCGGGCTGCCGGTGAGGCTCGCCACGGTGGCGGTGAGGCTGTTGCTGCCCGCGGTCTGCCCGAGCGTCCACGCCCCGCCGGTCGCGAGTCCGCTCGCGCTGGTGGTACCGCTGCCGCTGGCGATACTGCCATTCCCCGTCGCAATCGCGAAAGCCACCACGACACCGCTCACCGGATTGCCGCTCTGGTCGGTGACCAGCACCGAGGGGTCCGTGGCGACGGCGGTGTTCACGGTGGCCGTCTGTCCGTCGCCCGCACTCGCCGCAATCGTGAAGGCGGGGCCGGTCTGGAGGACGATCGTGCTCGAGGCGAGCGGGCTGAGCCCCGTGCTGGTGAAGCGCAGGGTGTAGCTGCCCACCAGGCCGGTGAGCGAGAGGTTGGTGAAGCTGCTCGCCCCGGTGCCGGCGGTGGCGACGGTCGTGGTCCCGCCGAGGGTCACGCCGGCGGGGCTACCGGTGAGCGCGGCGACGATGTTCACCCCGCCACTGCTCACCGCATTGCCGCCGACATCGCGCAGCTGGATGACAGGCTGCTGCCCGAGCACGTTCCCGTTCACCACCGCACCGGAGGGCTGGGTCGTGATCGTCATCTGGGTCGGGGCGCCGGGAGCGAGGGCAATCGTGCCCGACGTCGCCCCGGTGAGGCCGGCGCTGGCGAAGCCGAGGGTGTAATTGCCGACCAGACCAGAGAGCTGGAGGTTGGTGAAGCTCGCCTGCCCTCCGGCGTTGGTCGTGAGGACCGACGTGCCGGTGAGGGTCGCGCCCGCCGAGGCGGTGGCGGTGATGCTCACGCCGGCCTGGCTCACATTGTTGTTGAAGGCATCGCGCAGCTGCAGCACCGGCTGCTGGACCAGCACGACGCCGTTCGTCGCAGTGGCCGAGGGCTGGGTCGTGATAACGAGCTGGCTCGCCGGCGCCGGGGTGGCGGTCGCGGTGAAGGTCAGCGGGCTCCCAACCAGACCGGTCGCGGTCGCCGTGAGACTGTTGCTCCCCGCGGCGGTACCCAGGGTCCACGCCCCGCCGGTCGCGAGCCCGCTCGCGCTGGTGGTACCGCTACCGCTGGCGATGCTGCCATTCCCCGTCGCAATCGCGAACGTCACCACGACGCCGCTGACCGGATTACCGCTCTGGTCGGTGACCAGCGCCGAAGGATCGGTGGCGACGGCGGTATTCACGGTGGCCGCCTGTCCGTCGCCCGCACTCGCCCCGATCGTCGTGGCGGCGCCGGCGAGCAGCCCGATGCTGCTCGACGTCGTCGGCAGGAGCCCACTCGCGCTGACATCGAGAGTGTAGGTCCCCACCAGGCCGGTGAGCGAGAGGTTGGTGAACGTCGCCGTGCCGCTGCCGTTCGTCGCTGCGGTGGTTGTGCCGCCAAGGCTCACACCCGCGGGACTCCCGCTGAGCGCCACGGCAACGGTCACACCGGCGGTGGAGACGGCGTTGCCGCCGGCATCCCGGAGCTGCACCG
>JANOFA010000973.1:0-1937 GCA_031413355.1 Gemmatimonadota bacterium
CGCCACCGCACAGTTCTGGGACAGCAAGACGATGGTCGACCTGGCAACCGCTGCGGGGTACGGGCCCACCACTGCCGTCGGCAAGTGGTGGAAGACTTTCAACGAGGCCGACCAAGGTGGCCCGATCGGTTCGATGAGCGCACTGCACGGGATCGTCGTGGCGAACGCGACCGCATGCTCTCCCGCGCGCTTGCCGAACACGAGCAGGTCGGAGAGTGAGTTGCCGCCGAGCCGGTTGGCGCCGTGGAGACCGGCGGCGCACTCACCGGCGGCGAAGAGTCCCGGGACGCTGGTCATCTGCGAATCCCCATCCACGCGAATGCCACCCATGATGTAATGGGTGGTTGGCCCGACCTCCATCCGCTCCTGGGTGATGTCGAGGTCGGCCAGCTGCTTGAACTGGTGGTACATGCTTGGCAACTTCTTCCTGATATGCTCGGCGGCATTCGGCAGCCGCTGCTTGATCCAGGAGATGTCGAGGAAGACGCCGCCGTGCGGCGACCCGCGCCCCGCCCGTACCTCACGCAAGATGCAGCGCGCCACGTGGTCGCGGGTGAGCAGCTCCGGTGGACGGCGTGCCTCCTTGTCGCCCTGGGTGTAGCGCCACCCTTCCTCTTCGGTGTCGGCGGTCTGGCCGCGGTAGTTCTCGGGGATATCGTCGAACATGAAGCGGCGACCGTCCTTGTTGCGCAACACGCCACCTTCGCCGCGGACCCCCTCGGTCACCAGGATGCCCTTCACGCTCGGTGGCCAGACCATGCCGGTAGGGTGGAACTGCACGAACTCCATGTCCTGCAGCTCGGCGCCCGCGTTGTAGGCGAGCGACTGCCCGTCGGCGGTGTACTCCCATCTGTTGCTGGTAATGCTGAATGCCCGTCCCACGCCACCGGTAGCCAGCACCACGGCTTTGCACCGGAACATCCGGAAGCGACCGCGCTCCCGATCATACCCAAAGGCGCCCACCACCCGGCCTCGGTCCTTAAGCAGCGCGACGATGGTCACTTCCATGTGCACGTCGATGCCCTGGTGGATCGCGTGGTCCTGCAGCGTCCGAATCATCTCCAGCCCGGTGCGGTCACCGACGTGCGCCAGCCTCGGATAGCGGTGGCCCCCGAAGTTGCGCTGCAGGATACGGCCATCGGCTGTGCGATCGAACACCGCCCCCCAGGACTCAAGCTCGATGATGCGGGCCGGGGCCTCCCGCGCGTGCAGCTCCGCCATCCGCGCGTTGTTGACGTACTGCCCGCCGCGCATTGTGTCGGCAAAGTGCACCATCCAGTTGTCGCGGTCGTCGACGTTGCCCATCGCCGCCGCAGCGCCACCCTCCGCCATCACGGTATGGGCCTTCCCGAGCAGCGACTTGCACACGAGTCCCACCCGTACCCCGGCGGCGGCAGCGGCGATCGCCGCCCGCAGCCCGGCGCCCCCGGCGCCGATGATCAGGACATCGTGCTCGTGCGTCTGGTACTCGGCCATCAGAACAGCCTCCAGTCGTGCCAGATCCCCATCGAACAGAGGCGGATATACAGATCGGAGAACGCCACCATGACGAGTGAACACCAGGCCCACTTCATGTGCGAGCGGTTCAGGCAGCTCGAGCAGTCGTAGAGCAGTTTGCGGGCGGGTCGTTCGGAAAGCCGGTCGAACAGGCCGGCGATCGCATGCCGGAAGGAGTGGCAGCCGAGCGTGTAGCCGCCGAGCAGGACCAGGTTGGCCAGTAGTATCACGGTGCCGAGTCCGATGCCAAAGGCGCGCTGACCGCTGGTGTCGGCGAACCACATCGCCTCATAGAGGTCCTTTGACAGAAACACCAGGAACGGGAGCGCGAGGAACAGGAAGAAGCGGTGGATATTCTGCAGGATCAGGGGGAACGAATGCTCGCCCCGATAGCTGTTGCGCGGCTCGCCAACCGAGCAGTTGATCGGGTCGGCCCAGAA
>JANOFA010000974.1:0-1545 GCA_031413355.1 Gemmatimonadota bacterium
TCGGCGTAGTAGTCGGTGATTCCTTCGCTCACCCAGAGCCAGGGCGTCGGCTGCGGTGCATCGTAGCGGTACGGCACCATCTCGGCCGGCCGGAGCCGCTTCACGTTGAATGCATGAAATATCTCGTGGGCCGTGACCGACGCGACCCACGGCTGCCCGATCCCGGTCGGCGTGTACAGTCCGACGTGGGAGTTCTGGTGCTCCAGCGCGGAGCCACCCTGCGAAGCGGAGTCGAACACCATCATCGTGGTGTAGTTGTCGTACGGTGTCTCGCCAAAGACCGCGATCTGGGGGGCAAACATCCGGCGGTAGTCAGCCCAGAACGCCTGCCGCGCGGCGCCGCTCAGGGTACCGGCGGGATAGGTCGCGAGCCGGACATTGAGTGTGCCCACCATCGCGCTGTCGTAGTCGAACGCGCCAACGAAGAACGGCATGTCGACCAGGTCGTGAAAATTCTTTTCGGTGTAACCGCCGCCCGCCGCCGGGTGCATGCCGGTCGCGACCCGCCAGTCCGGTTCCGTCGTGATGCGGACGGTGGCAGGGAAGCCGAAGCCCCGCCCTTCGGGGTAGAGCAGGACGTTGGTCCCGTTGAAGAAGGCGAAGTCACTCTTGCTCCAGCCCATCGCATTATCAAAACTGTCGGCCTGATAGTCGAAATCGACCTGCACATGGCGGGCGCCGCCGGTGCGGATGCGCCAGGTGTCGAAATCCACCTTGTCCCAGCGGAGTTCCTTGCTGCCTGCCGTCGGGGTAAAGCTCGACACCCACTTGGCGAACCAGGTCATTTCGTAGGCGCCCGGCGTCCAGGCCGGGAGCGAAAGGACCACGTCGCCGGCACCGGTCACGTCGAACTGCATGGCGACATGCAGGCTCCGGGTGGCGGCGGTGGCGCGAGTGAAGGTGATATCGTACTTGATGTTGCTGATCGGGGCGGAGATAGCGCTGACGGGGGTGATCGGGACTGTCAGCGCGATACACAGGGAGAGCAGCATCGATTTCCGGGGAAAAGGGACCCGGTATAGACGGCTGAGGGGGAGGTAAGGTTGCAGGACTGCAGGCGATGGGCGATAGGGAGTAGGCGCGGGTGGATCCATCTTCGGGCCGCCTACCGCCTACCGCCTACCGCCTACCGCCTATCGCTTATCGCCTACTCCCGACTCCCCCTCACGCCTCGACATTCAACTCCCCCTCCCACCGCGCCATGACGGCTGTGGCGAGGCAGTTACCGACCAGGTTGACCATGGTCCGGGCCATGTCCATGAGCTCATCGACACCGAGAATCACCGCCACCCCTTCGAGCGGCAGACCGAAGGCGGTCAGTGTACCGGAGAGCACCACGAGGGAGGCGCGCGGCACGGCAGCGATCCCTTTGCTGGTTATGAGGAGCGTCAGCATCATGAACAGCTGCTGCCCGATCGTGAGATGCACGCCGGCGGCCTGGGCGACGAACAGCGAGGCGACGCCGAGGTAGAGGGTGGAGCCGTCCAGATTGAACGAGTAGCCGGTCGGCATGACGAAGGCGACGATGCGTTTCGGCACCCCGAA
>JANOFA010000975.1:0-2910 GCA_031413355.1 Gemmatimonadota bacterium
ACGATACGAGGATCACCCCGAGATGTGGCAGGAGCGCGAGCGCCGTGACCCCGGCAAAACCCAGTGCGCAAGCCCAGCGCACGGCTGGCCCTGCTTCCCGCGCTGAGGCTGCGGTGGTCGCCTTGGAAACCATCGCGTGGCTGGCATTGCCGAAGGCCAGTTTGCTCAACGCATAAAGCAGCGTTGTGCTCGCGAGCATCACGACGACGAGCGCGAACGGAAACGGGTTGCCCGCGATTTCCTTGATCCCATCTCGGTGCACAATCTCCCCGACGTGCTGGATGGGGCGCTCGACGGGTTCATCGATGCATTGCGCATGGCCAGTCGCCATGAACAGGATGGTGACTGACGCCGGGGCAGGCCCCCGGCTGGCCGATCTGCTGCGTGCCGGTGCTGCCCGGCTGGCGCGGGGCGGGGTCGGTGAGGCGCGCCGGGAAGCGAGCCGGATCTGGGCGGATCTGGCAGGAATGGCGCCGGGTGACGCGATCCACATGGCGGACCGCCCTGCGGACCGGGAGTTGGTCACCCGGTTCGAGACCGCGATCGGGCGGCGGGCCGCCGGTGAACCGCTGCCCTATGTCACCGGGCTCGCGGGTTTCCGGCGACTCACGCTGCAGGCCGACCGGCGAGCCCTCATCCCGCGGCCGGAGACCGAAGGGCTTGTCGAACTGGTCCTGGCCCACGCGCCGACCGGGCGAGTGATCGATGTGGGCACCGGGACCGGCTGTATCGCGCTCGCGCTCGCTCAGGAAGGGCGATACGATTCGGTCGTCGCCGTCGATCGATCCGCCGCCGCCCTTGCGCTGGCGCGGGAGAACGCCCGTACCACTGGCCTGCGGGCGGAGCTGGTGTGCACTGATCTGCTCACTGGTTTTGGGCCGAACGCCTTCGACGTGATCGTGTCCAATCCGCCCTACCTGACAGCGGCGGAGTATGCCGCACTGGATGGATCGGTACGGGACTGGGAGCCGGAGACGGCACTGCCGAGCGGTGCGGACGGGCTCGAGGCCACTCGCCGGCTGATCGGAGAGGCGCCTGCTCGGCTCCGCCCAGGCGGGCTGCTCGCGCTGGAGGTTGATGCAAGTCGGGCGCAGGATGTCGCACAACTGGGCCGGGCGCCGGGCTGGACCGGCGTCACGGTGCACCATGACCTTTTCGACCGTGCGCGCTACGTGCTCGCATGGAGGAGCGAATTCTCGTGATTTGGGACAAGGCAGAAGAGCTGGGGCGGTTGATCGGGCAGACGGCGGAATACAAGGCGCTCCGCCGGGCGGAGACGACGCTCCGGGAAGATGCCGACGCCCAGGCCAAGGTGAACCTCATCCAGAAGCTCGCGCGCCAGATGGACGAACTGGTCACCCAGGGACAGATGCCGGATCAGGCGACTGCAGAGACCTACGAGAACGCTGTCCGGGATCTGGAAGTGAGCCCGATCGGACAGGCCTACGCCGTGGGCCGGGCCAACTTCGAAAAGGTCATGGTCAAGGTGAACCAGCTGATCGCTCAGGGGATGGATAAGGGCGCCACAAGCAGCATCATCACCCTGGGATGATGCGCGGCCACTTCCTCGTGGTGGAAGGGCCGGAAGGGGCAGGGAAGAGCACCCTGGTCCGGGCGCTCGCGGATCGCTATGTCGCAGCCGGACTCGATCCTGTGCTGGTCCGGGAGCCGGGCGGGACCCCGGTGGCGGAGCGGATTCGGTCGGTCCTGCTGGATCCGGCCCACAGTATCGAACCGGTCAGCGAACTCTTCCTGTTTCTCGCCGCCCGGTCGGAGCTTGTCGCCCGGGTCATCCGGCCGGCGCTTGAGGCCGGGAAACCGGTCCTGGCCGACCGGTTCCAGCTCTCGACCGAGGCATACCAGTGCGGTGGCCGGGGCCTTTCCCGCGAGCTGTTCCACACCGCGAACCTGGCCGCTACCGGCGGCCTCTTTCCCGACTTGACCCTGGTCCTCGACCTGCCGCCGGAACTCGGCTTCGACCGCATCCGTACCACCGGCGGGACGCTGGACCGGATCGAGCGTGCCGGGGCCGATTTTCACGCCCGCGTCGCCCAGGTGTTCCGGAACGCGACAGGCGCCTCGATCCTGCACCTGAATGCGACCCAGCCGCCGGAACAGGTCTTGCAAGCCGCTTGGACGGCAGTGCGCGGTCTGACCACCGGCGCACCGCGTGCGGACCGACATTAGTTTACCCCGGGGTAGGCCCCACCCAGTTCGCTCATTTCACGGGGCCGGTATCTGGAGGACGTCATGCGACAGCGTTGGGGCCTGATCGCCCTTGTGGCGGTGATTTCGTTCTTTACCGGCGGCTGGCTGCTGCAGCGCGGCACCACCCGGGACGGAAACGTCTACCAGCAAGCCCGTCTGTTTGACGACGTGCTGTCGCATGTCAGCGCCTACTACGTGGACTCGATTCCCGAGACCGAACTCTACCAGCGAGCGACGACCGGGCTGCTGGACCAGCTCAAGGACCCCTACTCGGTCCTCCTGCAGGGCGACGACTACAAGGCCCTGACCGAGACGACGACCGGCAATTACGGCGGACTGGGGATCCAGATCGACGTCCGCGACGGTTGGATCACGGTGGTGGCTCCGCTGCCGGAGACGCCGGCGGAGCGAGCCGGGGTGGAGACTGGCGACCAGATTATTTCGGTCGATGCCAAGTCCACAGAAGGCTGGACCAGCGATCAGGCCATCAAGGCCCTGCGTGGGATCGCGGGGAGCGAAGTCGAGCTCAAGGTCCGCCGGGCCGGTTTCACCACCGCCCTGACCTACAAGCTCACCCGGGCGGTCATTCACGTCCGTTCCGTTCCGCCCGGCAATCTCTTCCCCGGTGGGATTGGCTACATCTCGCTGAGCCCGGTCTCGGAGAGTTCGACCCAGGAGCTGCGCAAGGAGATCACGGCGCTG
>JANOFA010000976.1:0-2707 GCA_031413355.1 Gemmatimonadota bacterium
CTTCTGCCTGCATCCCTCTGCACCCCTTCGGTCTAGGCTGGAATCGCCTCAGCAGCCGTCACAATCTGGCCGCATTCGGTCTGTGCCTGAGCGGAAAACACCGGATAGCGAGTGGGATATCCACGGACGCTTTGGCGTCGCCCGAGCCGCGGCCGTAGAGCCGGTCGCCCTCGATCGTGGGTTCAAAGGCCGGTCTGGTCCATCCCTCACCCGCGGGGACGGTATCCAGGTGGGAGACCAAGGCGAGCGTCGGCCCTGCGGCGGCGCCGGCCACCGCAAGGGTGACCGCAGCGTCATCCCGCATCACCTGCAGTCCGGCACCAACCGCCCACTCCTCCACCCACCGTGCGATCGTCTCCTCGGTCCCGCTCACCGAGTGCAGCGCGACCAGGTCCCGGAGGAGGGCAATCTCAGGTCGCGAGGTCCACGCCAAGGTAGGTCGCCTTTTCTTTGCGTCCAACGATCATGGTGCCAAACCCCGCACCGGTGAACACTTCCAGCAGGAGCGAATCCGGTGCACGACCGTCGATGATGTGGGTCCGCTCGACCCCACTGGTCGCAGCCCGGATGCAGGCCTCGACCTTGGGCCGCATGCCACCGGACAGACTGCCGCTGGCCATCAGGCTCGTGAGATCGTCGGGGTCGGCGAAGGTAACGAGGCTCGAGGGATCGTTCCGGTCCCGTAGCACGCCTGGCGCCCCGGTCAGGAAGAGCAGTTTCTGCGCCTTGAGGGCGACGGCGAGCGACTCCGCGACCGTGTCGGCGTTGACATTGTAGACGTTGCCGTCGCTGTCTCCGGCAAGGCTCGCCACCACCGGCACAAAGCGCGCATCCAGCAACGTGGTCAGCACCCGGGGGTCGGCGCGGTCGATGTCGCCCACATGGCCATAGTCCACCGTGCGCTTCACGCCGGCGTCATCCGTCACCAGGACCGGCGGGCGACGGTGCGCGGTGAGCAGGTCGGCATCGACACCCGACAGTCCCACCGCCTGGATCTCGTGGGCCCGAAGGGCGGCGAGCAGGTTCACGTTGAGCGAACCGGCATAGACCATCTTCGCGACCTCCAGCGCCGCGTCATCCGTGACCCGCCGTCCGGCGATCATCTGCGGCTCGCTGCCGAGGCGGCGGGAGAGGGCGCTCGCCTGCGGCCCGCCGCCGTGGACCACGACGACGCGGATGCTGAGCGAGGAGAGCAGCCCGAGCTGGCCCGCGACACGATCGAGCGCCTCGGGATCGGCGAGCACATCACCGCCGAGCTTGACGACAAACGTATGGTCCCGATAGGCCCGCACATAGCGGAGCGCGCCCTTGAGGCCGGCGATGCCTTTGGTGGTGTCGATGGTCATGGATTCAGATCGTGAATGTGTGAATGGGCCGTCAGCCGTCAGCTACTTCCCCGAGAGCAAGTCCAGCAACAGCGCCCGCTGCACATGCAGCCGGTTTTCCGCCTGACCCACCACGACCGAGGCCGGCCCGTCGAGCACGGCGTCATCGATCTCGACGTTGCGCCGCACCGGCAGGCAGTGCATCACCGCCGCATTGCCGGCGCGGGTCGAGCGCAAGCGCTGCGAGGTGAGGCGCCAGTCGCGCAGCTCGGCCCGGCCGGCGCCCTCCGCCTCCGGCTGCCCGAAGTGCCGCAGCGAGCCCCACGACTTCACGTAGACCACATCCGCCCCGACCACAGCCTCATCGGGGTCGGGAATGATGTGCACGAACTCGCCGCCCTGCGCCTGGGCGATCCTCCGTATCAGCGCGGTATCCTCGGGGTCGAGCTCGTAGCCCTCCGGGCGCGCGATCACGACCTCCATGCCCAGGTGGGCCGCCGCCAGCGCCGCGCTGGCCGGCACCGCCGTTGGCAGCGCCTTTGGATGCCAGGCCCACATGAGCACGAATCGCTTGCCCTGCGGCTGGCCGATCTTCTCCCGGATCGTCAGTGCGTCGGCCAGCTGCTGGCAGGGGTGCCGGCGTACCGATTCCATGTTAATGACCGGCTTTTCGCAGTACCGCGCGAAATCCCGCACAACCCGGTCCTCGCGTGCCTCGGCCCAGCTCCCGCCCCGGGGAAAGGCGCGGATGCCGACGACATCAGCGTAGCGGCCGAGCACCTGCGCGGCATCGCGAATGTGCTCAACCGTCGTCCCGTCCATCACGGCCCCCGGTTCGGTCTCCAGACTCCAGCTGCTGCGGCCCGGCTCCAGCACGACGCCGTGGCCGCCATGCAGGAACATCGCCGTTTCGAAACTGGTGCGGGTGCGCATGCTCGGATCCATGAACACCATGGCCATGACCTTCCGCTCCAGCCCGCCCAGCACTTCGCCACGCTTGACCCTCGCCGCCAGCAGCAGCAGCGCATCGATCTCGGCCGGCGCCCAGTCCTCGACGGTAATGAAGTCCCGCTTGATCATGCCAGCACCTCCGACAGGGCGGTGAAGAGGAGGTCGACTTCCTGCCGCGAACAGGTCAGCGGCGGCAAGAGGCGAAGCACCGCCGGGTCTGCCGCCGTACCGGTGATGATCCGCCGGCCGAAGAGCGCGCGCTGCACCTCAACTGCGGGGCGCGCCAGCCGCAGGCCCAGCAGGTGGCCGCGTCCCTGTACCGCCAGAATCCGCGGGCGGCCCAACCGGCACGCAGCAGCAGTGATATAGCCACCGATATCACGCACGTTGGCAAGCAATCCCTCATCCTCGATGACATCAAGCGTCGCGAG
>JANOFA010000977.1:0-3871 GCA_031413355.1 Gemmatimonadota bacterium
AGGCAGGCGAGCGGACCGCCGAAATGTTGGGCCAGACGCGCACCTGGTCACCGCGATGAACCGGGATACCGCAGGCTCCGATCGGCCCCGCTACACCGCCGTGCTGGACGCACTCATCGAGTGGAGTCTTGCGCGACCCGAACAGCTGCAGTTTCGTACCGACGAGTCTGCATCCGGCGTCGTCAGTTTCCAGCGTGTTGGATCGAACGCTGTATTCTGGGCTGCTCGCCCGATGCGTGGTGGCGGTCCGAAGATCGAATTTCTCCCGCGCGCATCCGCGTTGTTGACCGACGAGAAGCGTGCCGCCGCGCGTGATGCCTTGAACGGCTGTACTCGCGAGTTGCTCGACGACAACGATCGTCTGGCCATCACGTTTGGTGCGCTCAAGAATCAAACCGCTCGAGATACCGTGTTCTCGCTGATGGACGACCTCCTGCAGACCACGTGACCGAACCAGTCGAATCGCCCGATCGCGGATTCTCCTCGCTTGGGCTGGACGTTCGGGTGGTCGATGCACTCGCATCGCTCGGGTACGAAGAACCGACTCCAGTACAGCACGCGGCGATTCCGCCGCTGATGGCAGGACGTGATGTCCTGGCGCAGGCCGCAACTGGTACGGGTAAGACCGCCGCCTTTGCGCTGCCGCTGCTGCAGCGCCTGCCGAGCGGCGCGCCTCCCGCCTCCCGCCCCGCCGTACTGGTGCTCACCCCCACTCGTGAGCTGGCGATGCAGGTCGCGGAGGCGTTTCATCGCTATGGCCGCTCGGTGGGCGCCCGCACTGTGCCGATCTACGGCGGCCAGTCGTTCAGCCAGCAGATTGCCGTGCTGCGTCGCGGGGTCCATGTGGTCGTCGCGACGCCGGGCCGCGCACTCGATCATATCCGGCGGGGCACGCTGGACCTGAGCACCCTCGCCGCGCTCGTGCTCGATGAAGCCGACGAGATGCTGGACATGGGCTTCGCCGAAGAGCTCGAGGGCATCCTCGAAGCGGCCCCCGCGATCCGTCAGACCGCCCTCTTTTCCGCCACCATCCCGCCGCGGATCGCCAAGATCGCCGACAAGCACCTGCAGGATCCAGTACGGGTGCTGGTGGCCAAGGACAAGACCGTCGAGGGGACAAGCCCCAAGGTGCGGCAGACGGCGTACGTCCTGGCACGGGCGCAGAAGGTGCAGGCGCTGGGCATGGTGCTCGATCTCGAAGGTCCGACGCTCGCGCTTGTGTTCTGTCGCACCCGGCATGAGGTGGACAGTCTGGCGGAGAGTCTGGCCGGTCGCGGCTACCGGGTCGAGGCGCTGCATGGCGGGATGACCCAGGATCAGCGCGACCGGGTCATGAAGAAGACGCGTGGCAAGACGGTAGATGTGCTGGTCGCGACCGATGTCGCCGCGCGCGGGCTGGATATCGACCACATCACCCACGTCGTCAATTTCGATGTCCCTGAGTCGCCCCAGACCTACATTCACCGGATCGGGCGGACCGGCCGGGCCGGCCGCGAGGGCGTCGCCATCACCTTCGCCGAGCCGCGCGAGCACCGGCTGCTCAAGAGCATCGAGGCGCTCACCCGGCAGAAGATCGCCGTCGCGCAGCTTCCGACAGTGCTCGACGTGCGGGCCAAGCGGCTCGAGATCACCCGTGGCTCGATCCGCGAGTTGCTGGTCGGCGGCGAACTGGATCGGTATCGGGTAGTGGTCGAGGCGCTGTCGGGTGAATTCGACGTCATGGACATCGCCGCCGCCGCGGTGCAGCTGGCGCACAGCACCGGTGCGGGCGCGGGAGGCGAGGAGGTGGAGCTCGCCCCGCCGCCCCCGGTGCGGGAGAAGAAGAAGCCCGGCGCGCATGCCAAGGGAGCCACGCCAGCACGGAAGCCGCAGGTGAAGATGGCCCGGATCTTTATCGGGTCCGGCCGCAGCTCCAACATGCGGCCGGCCGACCTGGTCGGCGCCATCGCGAACGAGGCCGGCATCGAGTCGAAGCAGATCGGAACGATCGAAATCGCCGAGCGACATGCGCTGGTGGAGCTGCCGGAGGAGCTGGTGGAGCAGGTGATCACCGCGCTCCGGGCTACGAAGATCAAGGGCAAGCGGCAGACGGTACGGCGCGACAAGGCGAATCGGGAGGGAACGGCGCGGAAGGGGTGAGGGGAGCCGTCAGCCGTCGGCCGTTGGCCGTTGGCCGTTGGCCGTTGGCCGCACAACTTGTCATTGCGAGGGAGGCCCCAACGGGGCCGACGAAGCAATCCTTGCCTGGATCTTCCCAGCATAGATTGCTTCGGTCGCTCCGCTCCCTCGCAATGACAACGCACCCGTCGCGCTCCCTCGCAATGACAACGCACCCGTCGCGTTCCCTCGCAATGACACCGCGTACCTCGTGCTCCGTTGCAATGGCAACTTGCTTCCCCTCATTCGTGGAATCTGGCATGCTCAAACGCCGCACCATTCGACTCCTCAGCGGGATCACGCTCGTCGCTGCTTGCGGTCGCTCCGCACCGGCGGCACCCGCCGACCTCATCATCACCAACGCCCGCGTCTTTCTGGGCGACAGCGCCGGCGCCTTTGCCGACGCGATCGCGCTGCGGGGCAACCAGGTGCTGGCGGTGGGGACCGGCGCGGAGATCGCGGCGCTGCGTGGCCCAGCGACGCGCGAGATCGACGCCGGTGGCGCGGCGGTCACGCCGGGCTTCAACGACGCGCATGTGCACTTCCTCTCGGGGAGCCTCTCGCTCGCGAACGTCAATCTTCTTGCCGCGGAGAAGCTGGGGCAGATCGAGCAGGCGATTCGGGATTTCGCGGCGGCCAACCCGACCGTGCCCTGGGTGCTGGGCCGGGGCTGGCTCTACGGCGCCTTTCCTGGGGGCATGCCCACTCGGCAGCAGCTCGACGCGCTGGTGCCGGACCGCCCGGCGGCGATGTCGTGCTACGACGGTCACACCCTCTGGGTGAATTCCAGGGCGCTGGCGCTCGCCGGAATCACCCGGGACACTCCCGATCCGCCGAATGGAAGCATCGTCCGCGACCCGCGCACCGGTGAGCCGACCGGCGCACTGAAGGAAGCGGCACAGTCGCTGGTGGACGCGGTGATTCCCCAGCCGACTCGCGAGGAGAAGCTGGCGGCGCTGAAACGCGGCGTCGTTGAGGCCCATCGCTTCGGCGTGACCAGCATCCAGGAGGCGGGGGTGAGCCCCGAAGACCTGGCGCTGTTCGATACGCTGAGCCGGACCGGGGGCTTTCCGCTCCGGGCGTTTATCGCAGTGAACGTCGACTCGGGCTGGACGGCGCGGGATGCCGACCGGCTCGACTCACTCCGGAGCGCGCACCACGACACGCCGATGCTCAGGCTGGGGATGATCAAGCTGTATGCCGACGGCGTCATCGAAGCGCACACCGCCAGCATGCTGGCGCCATACGCCAACGCGCCAACGACCGGCAATCCGGAGATGACGCCGGCGGAGATGGCGCGGATCGTCGCGCTGATGGATGCCCGCGGCTGGCAGATCCAGATTCATGCGATCGGCGACGCGGGGATCCGGATGTCGCTCGACGCCTTTGCCGCGGCCGCGGCGGCGAACCCCGCGCCGGCGCGTGGCCGCCGTCACCGGCTCGAGCATATCGAGGACGTGAGCGCCGCCGACATCCCGCGCTTCGGCCGCGATCTGCAACGCGATCTTCGCCGCCACTGGCAAGCGCGTGCGGCAGATGCCGCTCACCCGGACTGATCTGCGCTGGGCCTGAGCACGAACCGCGTCGGCTCATTCATAAAGAGGCGGAGGCAAAAGCTTCCGCCTCTTTTTTTCGCTCGATGTAGGCGGGGTACCCCCACCCCGTGCCGTTCCCTTGCGAAACTCATATCCCGCGGGGTGAGGGCACCCCACCA
>JANOFA010000978.1:0-6089 GCA_031413355.1 Gemmatimonadota bacterium
GTCAGGTCGATGGTGGGAACCAGGGCGACATTGCGCGCCAGCCGGAAATCGTATCCCAGCCCGATCGCCGTGGCGAGCCCATCGCTGCGAAACCCGACGCCTCCATTCACGCCAGGCGCATAATCCACTTCCGCCCGTGCGATGCCCACTCCGCCCCTGAGCCAGAAATCCCCCTGTGCGGCGGGGTACCACTGGGCAATAACCATCAGGCTGCTGAGAGATCGGTCGTAGCCCTGCGCCTGATATCGCGAAGTCCAGCTCTGGAACTCGGCACCGATGCGGAGCGAGGGGGACACCGTGCCGCCCAACTTGATGTAGCCGATCGCCCCACCCCTGTCATCGCTCCAGCCCAGGCCGTCCTTGGCATCGAACGCCTCGGCTCCGCCCCCGATCCCGGCGGATAGCCAGAGCCCGCTCCGGCGGGGCGCGGGGTGACCGCTGACCTCACGCAGGCCGGGGTTGGAGCCCCTGCCCCTGTGGTCCGGACCCCGATCGGTGTCACCATTCGAACTATCAGCTTGTGCGGCCAGGCTTGCGGGAATCAGCAGTGTGAGTGCGGTAAGAACCGACCAGATCGTGGTTCGCATACCCAAGCTCCTTGCCGTGGTCCTGTGTATGTTGTCGAGCGGAATTGCGGCTGTCACAGCCCCTTGAGCAAACCCCGGACCGACCCGGCATGGCCCGGGCAAGCACTTCCGCGACAACATGTTACACACGGATCCGGAAATCGACCGGCCTCCGAAACGTCCTCTCCACTGGACACGACTGTCTCAAGCCTCATGACCCCACGCGCGCGCGGAATGCTGTTCTTCGGCCTGACAGCACTGCTGGCATCGGTGTTCCTCAGGCTCGGCTGGTGGCAGGTGACGCGCCTCCGGGAGCGGCGCGCGGACAACGCTCATGCGCTCGCCGCCCGCGCCGCGGAACCGGTCGGCCTCGACAGCATCGGAGCGATCCGCGCTCTCGACAATCGGCGAGTGGACCTGACCGGTCAGTACGACCATGCTGCGGTGGTGGTCCTGCGGGGTCAGAGCGAACAGGGAGTGCCCGGTGTGCGGATTCTCACACCGCTACGCCTGGCGGGACGGGACGATGCCGTGCTGGTGCAGCGGGGATTCGTGACATCGGGGGACGCACGGAGGGTGGAGCTGTCCGGACTGCGGGAGGGGGGACTGCTGCGGGTGCAGGGAATTGCCTTCGCGGTTCCGGCCCAGGCGGGCGAACCGCTGGAGGAGGCGGGCCAGACGACCTGGCGCCGGATCGACCTGCCTGCGATGGGCGCCCGCCTCCCATATCCGCTGCTGCCCTTTGTGGTCCTGCAGCTGCCCGACTCGAGCCTGCCACAGCTGCCCAGGCGGGACGACCCACCCCTGCTCGATGATGGCCCTCACCTCAGCTATGCGGTCCAGTGGTTTTCCTTTGCGGTCACGGCCCTCGTGGTCGGCGGGCTGATTGGCTTCAGGAAGCCGGCGACGTCATAGGGGGGTGACCATCGAGCTGTTCGATGGTCGCAGTCGACGGCGGGCGGCTCTGCCGCAGGCGCTGCGAGACCCGCTCGGCCTGGCGGAACGCCCGCAGCACATTCTCCCCCGCCAGCTTCATGAGGTCCGCGTCGCTCCATCCCCGGTGAATCAGTTCGGCGAAGAGAAAGGGGAACTTCGACGTGTCCTCGAGCCCATCGGGACCGAACTCGATTCCATCGAAGTCACTGCCGATGGCGACATGACCCACGCCGGCCACCTTGCGCACGTGCTCGATATGATCGGCCACGTCGGCCAGCGTGGCATGCGGCATGGGATGCGCCGCGGTGTATTCCCGCCAGAGCCTGCCCCGGTCCGCCGTGTCGGTCACCGTCTTCTCCATGACCGCGCGGGCGCTGTCGGCGGCATCTTCCGCCAGGCGGACCGCATTTGAGACAAACGACGGCACAAACGTCACCATGACCACTCCGCCGTTCTTCGGCAGCCGTGCCAGGATCGAGTCCGGCACATTGCGCTTGTGATCGGTCAGCGCGCGGGTGGAGGAGTGCGAGAAAATCACCGGCGCCTCGGTGACGTCGAGCACATTGCTCATGACCGCCGGCGAGACATGAGAGAGGTCCGCCAGCATGCCGAGACGGTTCATCTCCCGCACTACCTCCCGCCCGAAGGGCGTGAGCCCGCCATGGATCTCCTCACCCAGCGCCGCATCGGCCCAGGCGAGCGTGACATTGTGAGTGAGCGTCATGTAGCGCGCGCCGAGCTCGTAGTAGCTGCGGAGCGCGCCGAGCGAGTTCTCGATCGCGTGACCGCCCTCCATGCCGAGGAGTGAGGCAATCCTTTTCTCCTTGCGGGCACGCAGGATATCGTCGCTGGAGGTGGCGAAGCGCAGGTGGTCGGGATACTTGGCGATCATCCGCCGGGCGATGTCGAACTGCTCCAGCTGCACCCGCGCGAAACCGCTGTCCCTGATTTCGCCGGGGAGGTAGATCGACCAGAACTGCGCCCCCACCCCGCCTGCGGCCAGCCGTGCAATATCGGTGTGCCTCGGTCGGGGCGTCCGCAAGTCGTAGGCATCGACGTCGCGAGGCGCACCCTTCGCGGTGCGAATCTCCCACGGCAGGTCGTTGTGACCGTCGACCAGGATGGTCGACGCGAGCAGGCGTCTGGCGTGGGCCAGGTCGGCCTCGGTCTGGGCGGCAACGGCCATGGGGAAGGAGATGAGAGAGAGGGCAACGAGGGCGCGCGGCGCCCGGCTTCCGATCCGCATGAGGCAGTCTCTCCACGAGAATTTCATCGGGCGGCGCGTCCCGGCCGCTTGAGCTGGACGAGGTCCGGCCGGGTGAGGAATTCGGGACAGATGGTCTGGTCGTATCCGTAGGCGCCGCCGGTCTCCGCGTCCGTAAACGGGAACCCCCGGCAGACGGCGGGATAGTGCGGATCCTTGTGGATGGAGCAGCTGTTGTCCACCAGGAAGACGCAGCGGCCACCCCGCACACGGGTCCGCCACTCGCCCCAGCGTGTGCGATACATCCGGTCGCGCCCGTAGCGGGCGCCGAGGGACTCGGCTTCTTCGTCGCTCAGTGTGGTACCCCACGCACAGCAGTTGGAGTTGTGGGGGCAGGGATAGCAGGGCAGCTCGGGAAAGTTGGCCATCACTCGGATGCGCTGGAACGGTTGGAATGCAGCGGTCAGGCTGGTGCGGCTCAGCGGCGCGGCTCCAGACCGGGGATCGGACGTCCATCGAGCCGCTCACCCGGCCGCAGGCCGAAGATCCGTGCCAGCGTAGGCGCGATGTCAATCGTGCGAATCGTGTCGGGACGGACCCCGGGGCGGATCATCGCGCCCAGCAGCACAATTGGCACGCCGACATCGTCGGCATTGGTCGTTCCGTGCGTCGTATAGCCGGTACCGTCGGCCCAAATGTAACCGGGTGCCGGTGTGGCACACGCCAGCCAGGGAAAGTCGCGCGGCAGGGTGTGGCGCCAGCGTGCGGCGGCCACGTCATGATCGGGCGCGAGCGCGAGTGTACGCGGCGTCCAGCTCTGCACCACGCCGGGGAGGGCGCGGAGACGGGCCTCGACCACCGCGGCCAGACTGTCCCGCGAGAAGCCATGCCGCCGCAGCAGCACACTATCGGCGTACACCAGTCCCGAACTCTCGAACAGCGCCGGACGCGAGACGTCGGTGCCGAGCAGCTCATGGTTGAGCTGCTCGACCAGCGCGCCGACCGGGATTCTCCCACCGGAACCGCCAGCGGCGATGGTCCGCTCCGGAAAACTGACGACGCCGTGGTCCGCCGTCAGCGCCAGCACGATGCGCTGCCCCGGGACCAGCACGGCGAGCGAATCGAGGAACCAGCCAAGGTAGCGATCGAGATGCAGCAGGTGATCGTGCATCTCCCGGCTGTCAGGCCCCCAGGCGTGCCCGATGTAGTCGGTCGCCGACAGGCCGATGGCGAGCACGTCCGGACGCGGCCGCCGGCCGAGGCCGAGGACGCGTGCCCCATCGAGGGCAAAATCGAGGGTGAGTGAATCCATCCACGGCGTGTCGAGGACGGCACCGGCCAAGGCGGAGGAATCGGTGGGGAGCCGGTGCGGAAAGGTGCGGTCCTTCCCCCCCGATTCGTACGGTTGATCATCGGGCTCGGCGTAGGCGGAGTCGGGGAGGAGCAGGTTCCATGACCGGCCGGCCAGTGCGGGCACACCGCCGCGAGCATTCCAGCGGATGACCCAGGTGGGCAGTGTGTCCGCGTAATAGGTGCTGGTGGTGAAGCGCCCCGCGGCGTACCAGTAGACCGGACCGCGGCTCCGGCCGATCGGCAGAATGGCACCGCGATCCTTGCGTGACACGGAGAGAAACTGGGTTGCCGGGTCGGCGCGGCGGAGCCAGTCGATCAGCGTGGTCCCCACGAATCGACGGGGCGAGGCTCCCATGGCACCGGGCACACCAAGCAGCGAAGCTGAGCTATCGGGCACGCCCAGTTCATTCAGCACGATGCCGGTACTGGCGGGATGCCGGCCGGAAAGAACGGTCGCGTGGCCTGGCGCTGTCTCGGTGACCGCATGATCCTGCAGCGCGTTGGGGAAGACCGCCCCGTCGCGCAACAACCGGCGAAAGCCCCCCTGCCACTGGGTCGACCAGCGGGCGAAGTAATCGGGCCGCAGCTGATCCACCGTCACCATCACCAGCAGTGTCGGCCGAGGTGGCGCTGGGGTGACCAGGAGAAGTGTGAGCGGGATCACGACCGTTGAGATCCGGCGGGCGACAGCTCTGGGCATGAGACCGCAATTGGGAGTGAACGACAGGGTGTGGCGCAAAGGTCTCGGAGTTTCGCAGCAATACCGCACGCCAGCCATTCTGCGCCCTGACATCAAACTGCTGTCCTGCAAGCGTTTAGGTGACTGGCACCCTTCTCGCTCTTTGGGAGTGCGAAGGATAATCGAAGTTGGTCGAACCACGAACCGCCCGACAAGAGCACACCCGGGGTGACCCGGGGCCGCAAAACTGGAGGTCTCGACTGTACCGCGAGGGGGCCAGCAAGTCCGCCCCTCCACGTCCGGTAGAGATAGCTCGGTGCCGAAGGTGGAGTGCTGCGGAGCGTGATGCGTTGGCGAGCCCCCAGGGGCTCATGGCATCGCGCTGTTGTGTTCCCGGGCATGGGAGATGTATCTCATGCCGCACCCCGTTCTACTACATCGCCGTTCCCGGGCCCCGTTCTACTGCCTGGGACTCCTGGCCGCCCTGGCCGCCTGCGAGATGCTCGGCCCGGCCGAGCCCCTGCCTTCCGGCGCCATGCTGCTCATCGCTCCCCCGGAGTACGAGGCCTGGTGGACTTCGACCGAGGCCTGTGCCGGTCACTCCAGCGACTTCCAGCGGATCGAGTGGTATGTCGTCCCTGATGTCCGCACCTTTCCGACGGCGGCGGGGGAGAAGGTCGGGCTCTGGTCGCACTCCACCGATGGCATGCGGGTCATTCTTGCTGGCGACTTCGCCGACAACGAACTCGTGGTTCGCCATGAGATGCTGCACGCCTTGCTGGACCGCGAAGGCCACCCCGCCGAGTATTTCAAGGACCGGTGCCAGCTGACTTGGGAAAGCTGGCAGCCGGGGGAGCAGGGGAGCCGTCAGCCGTTGGCCGTTAGCCGTTAGCCGTTGGCCGTTGGCCGTTGGCCGTTGGCCGTTGGCCGTTGGCCGTTGGCCGTTGGCCGTTCGAAGATGAACGAACCCCAGGGCGGGGACCATACCCAAGACCACACACTAAGGCAGCTCTGCAAGAGTTCGGGAGTCTGGTCGGGGCTCGTCCGCGGGGTCCTTCCGGGCGCTCGGTTCGGGCGGGCGGGGACGCCCGCCCCTACCAGCGCACGCGCCCTGCAGGATTCCCGCGACCTCGCCCCTCCCGATGACCTTGTGCAGAGCTTCCCTAACAAGGGCGGGCGAAGTCACTCTGACTCCGCCCGTCGTTTCTTGCCGGCGCTCCTGACTGCGCTCAGGGGTCGGTGATCTGCCCCGGCACCAGTTGGTCGCTGGTTCCGCCGTTGGCGAGCTGCCCGTTGGCACCATCGCCCCAGCAGTAGATCGCGTCGGTGTTCGCCACGCCGCAGGTAAAGG
>JANOFA010000979.1:0-1834 GCA_031413355.1 Gemmatimonadota bacterium
GCCGGCAGCGGCCAGGGCATCGAGGGCGGCGATATGGGTGACCAGTCCCCCCTTCATGTCGCAGCTGCCGCGGCCGTACACCTTGCCGTCGACCACATTGGCGGCAAACGGCAGCTGACTCCACAAGGCGGGATCTCCAGCGGGGACTGTATCGATATGCGCGTTGAGCAGGAGCGACCGACCACCACCCGTGCCCCGGCGGCGACCGGCGACGTTCATCCGGCCGGCATATCCGACCTGCTCGCCCACATGCTCGAGGTAGGGCTGGATCTCCTCCGCGGTGGCGGCCCAGCTCTCGACCTCCAGCCCGCGCTCGGTAAGCGCCGCCGCGACAGCGCTGCCCATCGGCCCCTCCGCCCCCGTCACCGATTGCGCCTGCACGAAGCTGCGGTGCAGTGCCACAGTCGTGTCGCGCGCCGCGTCGACGGCGTCGCTGATCTTCCTGAGGAGTGTGGGGTCGAGGGGTGGGTGCATCTGCGGACCTCCGGGGTACGTTGACCGAGGGGTCCGGCTGGCGGGACCCGGGGGAAGATAACCCGGGTGGGAATGGCTGGTATTCGTCCGGCGGCAGGGCATCTTTCTCCCGTTCTATTCACGCCGGCGGCGCCGGCACAGCCGGGAGCCCCCGATGCGCGATCTGCTCGACGACTATGCCGCCCTCGCCGCCACCGGCCAGCCGATCGGGCGCGCGGTCGTGACCAGCGTGTGGGGTTCCGCCCCGCGCCCCGAAGGCGCATGCATGCTGGCGACCCCCGCGGGGAGGCTGGCCGGTTCCGTCTCTGGCGGCTGCGTCGAGGGCGCCGTAGCCACCGAGATCGCCGACGCGATCGCACGAGGCACGGCGAAGCTGGTGACTTTCGGGGTGAGCGACGAACGGGCGTGGGAGGTGGGGCTCTCCTGCGGCGGAACGATCAAGGTGTTCATCGAGCCGGCGGTCCGGCCAGAGCTGCTGGCCACCGCGCGGGGCGAGGGTGGCGTAGTCGTGGCGACCGTCGTCCAGAGCGGGGCAATGGCTGTGACGGTCGGCGATTGCGGCGTCATCCGCGAGGACGCGAGCCTCGATGCTGGCGCCGCGTGGCTGGACGCCGGTCTGCGGATCGCGGCCCTTGCCGCCCTCTCCCGCGAGGCCAGCACAACGGTCGAGCGCGCTGGCCCCGATGGGGCACCGCTCAGCGTCTTCCTCGAGGTCTTCCCCCGGCGCCCGACAGTTGTGATCTTCGGCGCGGTGCAGATTGCCGCCGCGCTGGTGACGTTTGCCAAGGCGCTGGGGTACCGCACCGTCGTCGCCGATGGTCGCGCAGCTTTCCTTACCCGCGAACGCTTTCCCGATGCCGACGAGCTGATCCTGGCCTGGCCGGCGGAGGCGTTCGACCGTATCGGCCTCGGCCCGGCAACCTACGTCTGTCTCCTGTCGCACGATCCGAAGTTCGATGACCCCGCCATGGAGCTGGCGCTCCGCTCTCCCGCGCGCTACATCGGGGCGATCGGCTCAAAGAAGACCCAGGCCGCGCGCCGCGAGCGGCTGCGCGCCCTGGGCTTTTCCGACACCGACCTCGCGCGCCTGCACGGTCCCATCGGCCTGCCGCTGGGCGGTCGCGCGCCGGCGGAGACCGCGCTGGCGATCATCGCGGAGATGACCCAGGTCCGCTATGCCGCGGGGGCCCCGACACCGGCGGGGCCGCATGCGTCGGGGCCGCATGCGTAGGGGCCGCATATATGCGACCCCTAGGCATGCGGCCCCGGCGCAGGCGGCCCAGCCGATGACGCGGCCCCCGCCCGGTAGCGGACCTGGGTCATCTCCGCGATGATCGCCAGCGCGGTCTCCGCCGGCGCT
>JANOFA010000980.1:0-1217 GCA_031413355.1 Gemmatimonadota bacterium
GCGGGCTGGCAAGTGGTTCATCTTGACGGACAGTTCACCGGTGTGTGTCGCGCCACGCAGGTGATGCGCGGCCGTTAGCCGCCCATCTTTGCCGCTATTGGCTGGCCCTCGCGTATCGACCCGAGGACCCCGAGATTGGACGCCGGGCTCCTTCCCGAGTAAATTGGGCCATCAGTCGGCCCGGAGCCCCCATGCCTCAGACACCAGCCATCATCCACGTTGACCCGGAAATCCTCAGTGGAACTCCGGTCTTCGTCGGAACGCGCGTACCCGCCCAAGCCCTATTTGATTACCTGGAGGGCGGAGAAACCCTCGATGCGTTCCTCGAGCAATTTCCGGCGGTAACTCGAACGCAGGCGGTGCTGGCCTTGGATCTTGCCCGCGACTCGCTGCTGGCCAGTGCGCGTACTCCTTGATGAGCAGGTACCCGCCGGACTCGCGGCCCTGCTTCCGGGCCACGACGTCCGAACCGTCACAGGCATGGGCTGGTCGGGAGTCAAGAACGGCGAATTGCTCCGCCGGACCGCCGGTCAGTTTGACGCCTTCCTGACTATGGATCGCAACCTCGAGTTCCAGCAAAACCTCGGCGCCCTGTCCTTCGGCATTCTGCTGGTCCGAGCCCCCTCCAACCGCCTTCGTGACGTCCAACCGCTGATACCCGACATACTTGCCGCTTTACCAGCACTGACGCCGGGCAAGGTCACGCGGGTGGGCGTCTAACAACCGCATGAAGCTGTCAAAGCCCAGCTGGCCGCCACTGTTTCTTCCAGCCCGGTCGGGCTGGGCTTTGCAGCTTATGCGGGGGCGTTAGGCTGCTTCAGATCTTGGCGCCCCCTTGCCTGCGTACGGCCTTCCTATTACTTTCGTCCGTACACCAAGGAAGCTCCATGACCAAGACCGTGCCCCGCCCTGGGCGTCCGCCTTCGCGGAAGGGCAAGGTTCGTAAAGAGTTCTGGCTGAGCCCCAAGCTCCTCCGGGAGGCCCAGCAGTGCTTGGGGACCGCCACCGAGCGGGAGACGGTGGAGTTGGCGCTCGACCTCGTCGCCTTTCGCCGGGAGTTGGCCGCCGGAGCCGCCGCCCTCGCCGGGCTGCACTTGGCGCGCGCGGACTGAGCGGTGCCCCCGAAGAAGTACGTGCTCGACACCAACTGCTTCATCGATGCGAGTCGTGACCCGAAGGCACGTGAGACGTACACCGCGTTCTGCGCCTCGGTCGCG
>JANOFA010000981.1:0-3719 GCA_031413355.1 Gemmatimonadota bacterium
ATCCGCGGTGCCATAACTGGCGCGCAACAGCCGAGGAGGCTGTTCCGCTTCCGCGAATTCCAGGAGTACGACCAGTTGCAAGATCCGGCGGAGGTCCATGAGTGCACCTGAGTGAAGTCGACCTTGAGAAGCCCCCACGCCGATCAGGTCGCGGGGTGATTCGGACCAGCCCGCAGAGGATAGTCCGCACTGGCGGGATCAGGAGGAGCGACCGCCCATCAACTTGCGGAGGTCGAAGCCTCGCGCAAGGCTCGCACTTCATCTGCCGTCAGCATCCGCCACTCACCCTTGGCCAGCGTCCCCAGCGCCAGCGGCCCGATCGCGACCCGCACCAGCCGCAGCACCTCGATGCCGAGCGCGGCGAGCAGCCGCCGGATGTGACGGTTCCTGCCTTCATCGAGCACGATCTCGATCCAGGCACTGCTGCGTGATCCCACTCGCAGCAGCGCCACCCGTTTGACGTCGAGCTGTTCACCGGAACCTTCCTCCCTGACTCCCATCGCGACGCGCTGGACGGTCGACTCATCGATCAGGCCGCGCACCTGAACGTGGTAGGTCTTGTCGACGTGAGAAGCGGGGTCGAGCAGCTGGGCCGCCCATCGTGTGTCGTTGGTCAGCAGCAGCAGCCCCTCGCTCGCCTTGTCGAGTCGTCCGACGGGCCCCACGAAGGGCAGCGTCGCATCGGTCAGGCAATCGTAGATGGTCGCCCGGCCCTGCGGGTCGCTACGAGTGGTGACCAGCCCGCGTGGCTTGTTCACCGCGAGGTACACCCGCTCGACTCGACCGACCCGCTGGCCGTCGATCTCGATTGTGGCTGTCTCCGGCCGGAAGCGGTAGCCGAGCTCACGGATGACCGTGCCATTCACGGTGACCCGTCCCGCCTCGACCAGGCGTTCGCCTTCGGCGCGCGAGCAGAGCCCCAGCTTCGACAGGCCACGAGCGATGCTGACGGTCCCGCTGGCCACCGTGGCCTGTCGCTTCCTGGGCGAGCTCATCGACTGCCGGCCACTACAGCCATCGCCGCACCCGGGCGGTGTAGGCACGGTAGGGTTCGCCGAACTTCGCCTCCAGGTATCGCTCCTCCCGCAGTACGACACCAAAGTGCAGCACCAGAAAGACCGGAACCAGGAAGAGGAGCGGCCAGATGGTGGCGACTGCGACGGTGACGCCGAGATAGAGGCCGAGCATGAAGAGGTAGAGGGGATTGCGAGTGAATCGGAAGGGACCCGAGGTGACGATCGTCGTGCTCGGCTGGCCGGGGTCGATGTTCGTGCCTGCGCCGTGCATGGTGCGTTGCCCCCAGAGTCCCAACACTGCCGCGACTGTCAGCAGCGCAGCGGAAAGGAGAATCCGCGTGGTCTCCGTGATCGGAAGGCTCCACGGACGGAGCGCGTGGAGCAGCAGACCGACGCAAAGCGTGCCCGCCACCAGGCCGGGCGGAAAGACCAGGACACCGGGGTTGTCGCGCTGCGATTCTGCCATCCGTCACTCCCCTCTTGCTGTCGAGTGTACTCGTCTCACGCGATCGCAAAGGCGCGGACCGGAAAGGTACCGAATCCTCTGACTTTGACCGGCACCGCGAAGAATCGGCTGCCGTGCTCCGGAAGAGCCGCCAGATTCTGCAGATGCTCCACGATCGGGATGTCGTGCCCGAGCAGGGCGGTATGAACCGGGCGCTCTCCGGTAGCAATGCTGTCGATGTTGAACGAGTCGATGCCGACCAGCGCGACCCCGGCGTCGACCAGCCACTCGGCCAGCGCACCGGTCAGGTACGGGTGTCCTTCGAAGTAGGCATCGGTGCGCCAATGCCGATCCCACCCGGTATGGATCAGGACGGCCCGGCCCCGGACCTGGTCGGGCGTGAAAGGCAGGCGGTCGATCGCTGGTCCAGCCCGATGCGAGACGCGCGCGACGAGGCAATCGAGGTTGGCCAGCGACGTGAGCGCGAGGTCCGCGAGGTCCTTCCCGTTGGCGTAGCGGTGGAAGGGACTGTCGAGATAGGTCCCGGTATTCGCGACCATCTCGATCTTGCCGATCTGGAATTCTGTCCCGGGGGCGTAGCGCGTGTGAGAGTCCTTGCGGCTCAGGTAGTCGCAGATGATGGGGGCCGGGAGACCCTTGTAGGTGATCATTCCATGCTCGACGGTATGGCTCACGTCGATCAGTCGTCTGGGGGATGGCATGAGACCTGGAAGGCTGAGTGTGGAAGCAGCTCCCGCCGGTGATCCCGTCAGGACGACAGCACTTGCGCAGAGCTTCCCTAGGGGCGCGAGAACACCGAACCGTGTGGCACTGCCGCTCCCGTGGTGCCATGCGGCCAGCCGTCGCGAGCGAAGCTCACGCCCGGTGTTGCTGCCGCCGGGTCCCGGAAGGAGGAATCGATCTGGAGCTCCCCGGTGCGCCGGTCCAGCGTGACCAGAAAGAGCCGTGCTCTCTTGTCGTTCACCACCAGGCGCGACCCGCCCTCGTCGAGCGCCAGCCAGTGCGGCTTGAACGTCGAGTCGAATGTCACGCGCCCGGTCTCGACGGGATGCGCCGGGTCTCTGACGTCGAGCGCCACCAGCGCATGCTCGTCGGGGACGGTCTGGATCCACAGCGATCCGATCAGGACCGGCACCGCGCAGTTCTCACCGCCGAACGCCCGGAGGAAATCGACCTGGGCTGCCGGGCCGTCGATCCCGGTCACCCGGTAGAAACCACAGGTGAAGGTCGCAAGCAGCACGGTTCGACCATCCGGCAACACCCGTGGCTCGCCGGGAAAGAGGTGGTGGTCCTCCTGCCCCGCCTTCATCGGCGCATCGTGCTGATGACCGTCGCCCTCCCGGGTTGCGGGGAGTTCGATAGTCTGAAGCAGTGCGAGGTCGGACAGCCGCCAGATCTGCACATGCGCCCCGAAGTCACCGGTCATATCCGTGCTGGTGGACACGACGCGATCGATCTCCGGCAATACCGCCAGGCTGTACGGGCGCAGCTGCGCACTGTCGATCGCCGGTACCCGCGCGCTGCTGGCGCGGATCAGATTTCCCTGCCGGTCGAGCTCGACCAGGCCACCGGGAGGGATGTTGGTCGCGCCTCGCCCCTGGAAGGTGGCCAGCAGGTGGCCGCCGGGGAGTTGCACAAACGAGTGGGGGAAGCCGAACCCACCGAGCTCGGTGAAGGAGCCCAGGAGCCGCGGATGATCGGGGCGCGAAAGGTCGAAGCGGAATGTCCGGCCAGCCGCAAATCCATTGGCAAAGAGCAGACGGTCCCGCTCGAGTTGATGCTCGGTGTGGTGCGGCCTCGTCGAGCGCGCACCCACCGGAAGAGTGGAGAGCACCTGAGCGTAGGTCGGTGAGCCCGGCCGCACGTCGATCACGGCGAGGAAGTCGCTGTCGAGCGTGTCGGCGTCGCCGGTCCACACATAGAGGTAGGGCGCCGGCAGCGATGACTGGGCGGAGCTGACCGTAGGGCAGGCCGCGAGCAGCGCAGCAGTGAGCCAGCGGGTAGTGCGAGTGATCATGACGCTCCAGTGTTGCTGGGACATCCCCGGATACCTTCGAGGCAGAATGCCAGACCGCGAGGTCCAGCTATACCGCTCCCTGTGGCCGCTCGGTCCGCAGTCGGACAAAGAGATAGATGTGGCTGGCGATCACGCGACGATCGAACAGATCGGGCGGGACCTGAAGGTGGGCTATGTTGTCGAAGGAGGGGTGCAGCGGCAGGGCGGTCAAGCCCACGTC
>JANOFA010000982.1:0-15082 GCA_031413355.1 Gemmatimonadota bacterium
AAGGGATCACGCGGCGCCTCGACCTCGGTGACGCTGGCCAAACCGCGTTTGACCAGTGACGCGAGCACCGGGCGCGAGATCGAGAGTTGCTCCAGCAGGTGACGCAGCGGCGCCGCGCCGCCCAGCTCCTCGATTGCCTCGAGCGCGGCGCGCTGTACCGGGCTCCGCCGGAAGATCAGCTCACGCTCGCCGAGTGGCGGGACCGGCTCCGTCAGGCGGACCAGTCGTTCCGTCGCGACACCCCCCGCCGTCGGCGGGGCCTCGACTCGGAGCGCGACTGCACCGACTCGCACCAGGCGGTTGATGGCATCCCAGACCGGCCGTTTGAGCGCCCGGGCAATACTGCCCACCGCGGCCTCCCCGCCCTTCCGTTCCAGGTAGGTGCCGACGTCGCCCGCCACACCACCGGGAACGGCCGTGCCGGTCAGCCGCGCCATCACTCGCGAGCTGCCCCACAACGCCGCCGGCAGCATGGCTCTCAGGGTGAGGCCGAGCGGCGCGCCGTAGTAGCCGGCGAGCCAGTGGGCAGTCTCCATCAGCGGGGCAGTGAGGGCCGCCTCGGAATCGGGGCAGCTCAGGATGTCCCGGGTGGGGTGTTCGGGTTCAGGCAGGCCAGTGGCGGTGACGATGCCGACCAGCTCGCGCTCGCGCACCGGCACGACGACGCGCGCCCCGGGCACGACCCGGTCCGCGAGGCTTTCAGGAATGCGGTAGGTGTACGGCTCGGCCAGGGGCAGCGGCAGGGCTACCGCCCCGAACACCTGGGTCATCGCCGGCTCAGGCCGAGCCCCGGACCGGAGGGAAGTCGTACCTGGCCGCCGTCGATCGTGGCACCGACGAAGGGATCGTTGGACAGCAGCGCCGCACCGTCGAGATCGACGATGTCCACCAGCGGAGTGAAGTGGGCCGCCGCGGTGATGGCGATTGACGTCTCGATCATGCACCCCACCATGACCATCATGTGATGCGCCCGCGCGATGGCGATCATGCGCAGCGCCTCTCGCAGGCTGCCGCACTTGGCCAGCTTGATGTTGATGCCGTCCACCTTCCCGACCAGACGCGGGATATCGGCCGCCGTGAGGCAGCTTTCATCGGCGATGACCGGGATGCGGGCGGCGCGTGTCACCGTCGCGAGGCCGTCGAGGTCGTCGGCCGGCAGCGGCTGCTCCAGCACCGTCACGCCGAACTCCTCCAGTACCGGCAGCATCCGGATGGCGCGCTTCACCGTCCAGCCGGTGTTGGCATCGACCCGCAGTTCCTTGTCGGTCAACGCGCGAATGGTCTGCAGGATTTCATGGTCCCGGTCGGTGCCGAGCTTGACTTTGAGGATGGGATAGGACTCCGCCTCCAGAACCTTGGTGCGGATCTTCTCCGCCGTGTCGATGCCGATGGTGAAGGTCGACTGCGGCGCCTTGGCGGGATTCAGCCCCCACAACTGGTAGACCGGGACGCCCATGCGCTTGCCGGCAAGATCGTGCAGCGCAGAAGAAAGCGCACCGCGCGCCGAGGGATTCAGCTTCAGCGGCGTGTCCCAGTGCCGCTCGGTGTCCTCCAGCAGAAACGGATCGGCCGGCAGGTGCTCGGCGTAGGCCTGCAGGGCGGCGAGCACCGTCTCGGTCGATTCTCCGTAGATCCTCGACGGAGCGGCTTCGCCCCACCCTTCGAGACCGTCGCGGTCGATCAGCCGCACCCAGATGGTGCGGTAGTCGCTCTGACCGCCACGGGCGATGATGAACGGGTGACGGGTGCGGACATTGAGGACTTCAGCTTCCATCCGAAGTGGCTGCGGCACGGGAACTCCATGAGACGGTAGTTGAACACCTTCCGACATTTCGCACGGTGGCAGAGGAGGCACCACGCCCACATTCGCCGAGTCGCTACTCGAGCGCCCGCACCGTCGCCCAGACCCCCTCGGCCACGCGCGCCGGCGCGTAGCCCCCCTCCAGCAGGCCGACGATCGGCACCAGCGGCAGGCGGTCGCGCAGCCGGGCGACGAGCCCGGCATAGTCCGCCGGCTCCAGCGTGAACCCGCCGAGGGGGTCGCCCAGCATCGCATCGTATCCGGCGGACAGCAGGATCATGTCGGGCGACCAGTCGTCCGTCGCGCTGAGAATCGCCGCCCAGAGGTCGGCCACGTAGCGGGCCGCCGGCGCACCAGGGCCGCGCGGGACGTTGAAGACGTTGCCCACTCCGCGTTCCTCGGCCATGCCCGTGCCTGGATACCAGGGGTGCTGGTGCAGCGAGACATAGCGGATCGAGGCATCCGCTTCCATCAGCGCCTGGGTACCGTTGCCGTGATGCACATCCCAGTCGACGATCAGGACCCGCTGTCGACCGAGCCGCTGCGCATGCCGGGCGGCGACGATGACATTGTTGACCAGACAGAAGCCCATCGCCCGCGCGGCGAGCGCGTGGTGTCCGGGCGGACGCACCGCGGCAAAGGTGTGATGACCGCCAGCATGGGCCTCGGCGAGAGCGGCAGTCACTGCACCGGTCGCCCCAAGCACCGCGCTCCAGCTCGCCCCGTTCATCACTGTGTCGAGCGAAATGACGCCGCCTCCGCTGCGCGCCAGCTCTTCCAGCCGGACCAGATGCCCCTCGGGATGCACCAGCAGCAGTTCCTCCCGGGTGCCCGCCGCGGCCTGGCGGACTGCAACAGTCGGATCGGCACTCAGCCGCGCGAGCACCGCCGCGAGGCGTTCCGGCGTCTCGGGATGACCGGGGCCGGCGTCGTGACGCAGACAGTCCGGGTGGGTGAAGACGTTCGCCGTCACGTGAACTCCGACCTCACTGGCCCCGCAGCAGATTCCGCAGCGAGCGGGCTTCGTCGCGCATTTCGGCGCGGGCGTCGGCGAGTTCCGCGAGGGCCCGTCGATGCCGCCGCCAGAGCAGCAGCACACCTCCGGCCAGCAGCAGGCAGACGGTGCCGCCCACGCCAGCCCACAGCGTCCCCGACCAGAGCCCGATCAGCAGCAGCAAGACGCCGTCGAGGACCAGAACCCCGACGGCGAAGAGCGTGATCGTGCGGCCCCGGACCGGCGTGGCGGGGATCGGCATGGCTCGCCTCAGCGCACCGGCCGGCGACGACGGGACAGCACGATCAGGGTGGCGTTCGGCACCACGCCGGCGTCAGCCAGGGAGCGGCGCTCATCGAGTACCTCCGCGCCGCGGTACTTGACCAGGTACTCCTCCGCCCGTCCCGACGAATGAGTGAGGCTCAGAGCCCGCTGCTTGATCTCCGCCACTGTCGTGGCCGCCGGCAGCTCGAGCGCCACCTGGTCCCACATCGCCTCCACCATCACCCGCACCGGCAGCACGCTCATACCGCCTCCGTCACGACGGGAAGGGTCGAGAAGAACCGGCCGATCGCCTGGTCAAAGAACAGGGTCGAGGCCCGCACCCGTGTGCCCCCGGCCGATGAGGTGGCAGCCAGCGCGATCTCTTCCCCGCCCTGTCCCCGCAGCGACACGAACCCGGGGCCTTCCTTCTCGGGAAAGGCCGCCGTACCCGGCAGGCGCTCCTGAAAGAACTGCTTCGCCCGGGCGAGGACGTCGGCGGGGGAGAGCGTCGTGAGGACTTCGTGGGTCATGAGAAATCAGTTCCGGAGAATGGAGACACCGGTCGGCTGGGCCGGGACCGGTACCGTCGACACCACCTTGCGGGTGGTGAGGTCGAAGATGTCGATCGCCCCGGGGTCGGCGCCGATCGACTCCTGGCTGACATAGGCATAGCGCCCGTCGGGCGACCAGGCGATCCCATGCACGATCTTCTTCGTGGTGGCCAGCCGAACCACTTCGGTGAGGCTCTGCGCATCGATCAGGCTGAAGCTCTGGGCCTTCTTGTTCGTCACGATCACCCAGCGACCGTCGGGCGAGGGCTCCACGTTGTAGGCCCCGGCCCCGACCGGAATCTCCTTCGTCCGTGTCAGCGTCGCCGCGTCCCAGACCTGCAGCGTCCCCGAGTGATTGCAGGCGGCATACAGCGTCCGGTCATCGGGCGAGACACTCACGAACGTCGGCCCGCACTCCCCTTCCGGTGCCGCTGGTGCAGCCGGTGCGGTGGCGGCGGCCGCCGGTGCGGCGGCCCCATGATTCACGCTACCGTGATCCATCCCCGCCATGCCGGCGTAGCTGTGTCCCACCCCGGTCCTGGCCCGCCGGATGATACGGAAGGTGCCGACCTCGATCTCCAGCAATTCGTCCGACATCATGCAGGAGATGTAGACCGACGTGCCCGCATTGTTCGACTTGACGCCGTGGGGCATGTCGCAGGCGGGCAGCGCGGTGAGCGTCGTCATCGTCGGAGTATGCACCACCGAGATGACGTTCATGCGGGGATGATCGCCGTGAAAGTCCGAATTGGCGACGAACGCCAGTTCCCCGTCGGGCGTCAGGCCGATCGTCGTCGGAAACATCTCCAGCGGCGCCCGCCCCACCAGCGTATCCGCCGTCGCGTCCATCTTCCACAGCATACCGAAGGGCGTGCCGTGCGCGATCGACACATAGTAGAACCTGTTGTCCGGCGAAACGGCGAGGTTGTGCGGGCCATCGATGTCCGCCGGCATGATGCCGACCGGGACGACATGGTGCGCGATCAGCGTCCCGGCGCCGGGAGTGAACCAGCTCACAATGTCACCCGACTCACTGACGATCCCGACCCGATAGGCCGGGGGGGCGGACTGCGCCGTCAGGGTGACGGCCCAGAGCAGGCCCGCGGTGAGCAGCATCGGCTTCATGATCGGCATCCTCGGTTCAGCGGGCACTGCAATTGGAGACCGGAAAGATAGCGCGAGAACATCCGCGGCGGGACGGGTGGCTCCGGCGGAGGTCCACCCCAGTGGGTGGGTGAGGCCCGATGCGGGCGCAATGCCACACCCATGCCGATTCCGGGCGGTAGGATCCCCCCCGGAAGGCGCCTGCCACCTGATGGCACACTGCTTGCCCGGTTCGGTGGTCATCACCCTCAAGCTCAACGAGTCGCCTCCCATGTCGAACTTCGACCTTTCGGTGCTGTTCTTCCTGCAGCTCGCCTTCATCCTCTTCGTCTGCCGGATCGTCGGGATGCTCTTTGCCCGGATCGGGCAGTCCCAGGTGGTGAGCGAGATGATCGCCGGGGTCGTCATGGGGCCATCGCTCTTCGGGGTACTCTTCCCCACGGCCCAGAACTACATGTTCCCGAAGGCCTCGAACACCATCCTGTTCGCCGTCGCCCAGATCGGCCTCGCGGTCTACATGTTCACGATCGGACTCGAGTTCGACGTGAACCTGATCAAGCAGCGGATGAAGAGCGCGCTCTCCATCTCGGCGGCCGGGATCGTCGCCCCTTTCTGCCTGGGTGGCGCCATCGCGCTCTATCTCTACGGCAAGCCGGAGTTCTTTGCCGTCTCCGCCAGCTCGACGGAAGTGATCCTGTTCATGGGCGCGTCGATGTCGATCACCGCCTTCCCGATGCTGGCGCGGATCATCTACGAGCGCGGTCTCGCCGGTACCTCGCTGGGCACCCTGGCGCTGGCGGCCGGCTCCCTGGATGATGCGGCCGCCTGGTGCGTGCTGGCCGTGGTGCTGGCCAGCTTCACCGACAATCCCGCCTTCGCGGCTACCGCCATCGGCGGCGGCGTGGCCTATGTGCTGGTGGTGATGCTCATCGGCCGGCCGCTGCTCGCCAGACTGGGGACAATCGTCGAGCGCGAGGGCAAGATGAGCAATGGGATGCTGGCGGTGGTGCTCAGCCTGGTCATGCTCGGCGCCTGGTTCACCGACTACATCCGCATTTATGCCGTCTTCGGCGCGTTCATCATGGGCATCGCGATGCCGCGCGGGAAGTTCGCCAGGGAGATTGAACGGCTGGTCGGCCCGATGACCACCACTTTTCTGCTGCCGCTCTTTTTTGTCTACTCCGGCCTCAACACCAAGATCGGCCTGGTCAACACGCCAGCCCTCTGGATCCTGGTCGCGGTGGTGATCTTCGCCGCGACGATGGGCAAGGGTTTCGCCTGCTGGGCCGCGGCCCGGATCAACGGCGAGAGCAACCGCGACGCCCTGGCTATCGGAACGCTGATGAACGCCCGGGGCCTCATGGAGCTGATCATTTTGAACATCGGATTGGAGCGCGGCATCATCACCCCGACCCTCTTCACCATCATGGTGCTCATGGCCATCGCCACGACCCTCATGGCGACCCCGATCTTCGAGCGGGTCTACCAGCGGCCGCCGGGCTCGGTGGGAGCGCCCGACCCCGTTCCGGAGGCACTGTTGTAGCGCGGTGCCGCACCAAATGGCGAGAGGGAGCTCTCACCCTGGATCGGGGCCGAGCTCCCTCTTTCGTTCCGAACCAGCACCGGGCTACGGCGCGTAACTCAGGATCTGGATCCCGCCCGCCCCCGCCCCGACCACGGCGGTTGAGACGAGCTGTCGGGTCCGGAGGTCGAACAGATCCACCGCGCCCGCTTCCGCCGCGCGCCCCTCACATGACACCAGCGCGTAGCGGCCATCCGGCGTCAGCTGCACGCCGCTCGGAACCGTATGCGACGTCTTGAGCTGGGCGATTTCCTTCCCGGCCACGAGATCAATGACGCTCAGTGCCTGCTGCCCCTTGAGCGTCGCGACCAGCACCCGCCCGTCGGCACTGATGGCCAGGTTGTAGGGTGTCTTCCCCGTCGGAATGCGCCGGGTGATTTCCAGCGTCCCGGCATCGACCTCGAGCACCTCCGCATGACGGTTGCAGGCCAGGTAGAGCCGCCGCCCGTCGGGACTCGGCTGAACCCACGTCGGTGCGCAGGTGGGGCTGACCCCTGCCGCGGGCGCATCATGCGACATGGTGCCGTGCATGGCATCCATCTCGCCCGGCATCATCGCGCTGGTCGTCTGCATGACGTGCTCACCGCCCGGCTTCACCGAGGCCACCCGGGTGATCGCGTACGTCGCGGGGTCCATCTCGACCAGTTTATCGTCCATCATGCAGGTCATCCACGCGCGCGTACCGTCGGGCGCCACCCGCATTCCGTGCGGCATCAGGCAGGTCGGGATGCGGGCCACTTCCTGCATCACCGGGGTGTAGACCACCGAGATGGACGACGGCACCATGTCGCCGTAGAGATTGAAATTCGCCACCCAGGCGAATTCCCCGTCGGGCGAGAAGCTGATGGTGGCGGGAAACCGTGACAGCACCGCGATACCGACCAGGGAATCGGTGTCCGTCGTGAACTTCCACAGCGCCCCATTGGGCGTGCCGTGCGCGACGCTGGTGTACCAGTAGCGATGATCCGGCGAAATATTCAGGTTGTGCGGCCCGTCCGTCTCGCTCGGCCGGGGATCCACCTTGATCACCTTTTCCACCGTCGCGCCATCCGGCCCGAAATGGATCCGGCTCACCACATCCACCGCCTCGCTGGCGACATAGGCGGTGATGCTGGGCAGCGTGTCGCCGGGACCGGCATGGAACAGGAGGGCGAGGGAGAGCAGGTGCAGCATGGATCCTCGGTCAAGTAATGGCGAAGCACGGTCAAAATTCAGCATTCAGCATCCAGCAGAACAACCCACGGCTGAATGCTGAAGGCTTACCGCTGACCGCTGATCGCCCCTACGGAATCAACGGTCCCTGCTCGTCCACCTTCAGCACCCACAGCCCGCTGTTCATGTCGGACACGAAGACGTTGCCCTTGAACGGCTGGGGACCCCAGGCCATCGGCGCATTGGGCGTGAAGCCCTTGTCGGTGGCGGTGTGGTAGAACCCGATCTGGCGGCCCTGCCGGTAGAGGTCGCCGCGCAGGTCGCCGGAGATATCCACCACCCGCAGCCCGCCCTGGTAGTAGGCGATATAGAGCTTGCCGTTCTCCGCCCACATGTTGTGCGCGCCCGCCTCCGGCACCTCGAACTTGCCGACTTCCACCGGATGCTCGATGTCCGTGAGGTCCACCACGTGCACGTAGCCGCGCGGGCCGCCGATGCACTGCGGGCAACCGAAGATCTCGTCGCCGATGAACAGGTAGTTCCGGTCGCGCCAGACGTTGTGCGTGTTGCCGATCGGGTAGGCGAACTTGGAGACGAACACCGGCTGGGCCGCCGTACCGCCGCGGTTCAGGCCGCCCACGTCGAGGATCTGCACCCCGTCATTCCAGTAGGACAGATACATGATGCCATCGCGCACCCAGACGTCGTGGAGATACCGATTGTTCGGGTCGCCCGTCTCCCAGCGACCCACGTGTTTGGGCGCCTTCGGGTCGCTGACGTCGATGATATGCAGCGCACCGGTGCCGTCGTTGGTCACATACACCACGTCCTGGTAGAACCAGGTGTTGTGGATGCCGGCGGTGAGGCTGTCGGTGAATTCGGACAGGATCTTCGGGTGGGCGGCGTTGCTCACGTCCAGGACGACCAGGCCGTTCTTCCGGTCGGCGGCGCCTTCCCGCGTCAGGATGCCGAGGGTGCCGGCATCGTTGACCAGCACATCGTTGATGACCCGGGCGTTCACCATGATCGAGTCGGTGAGCGCCGGCTTGGCGGGATCGGTGACATCGTACACGAAGACGACATTCCCGGTCACGTTCGGGCGCACGCCGGCGGCATGGGTCCCGACGTAGGCGTAGTCCCGGCCATCGCCACCAGTCCATACATGCAGCTCGGAGGTGGAGTGGTCGGTCTGGAGCCCACGCCCGACCAGCTTGACCGGCCGGCCACTGTTGCGGGGCTCGGCCTTGATCGTCACTCGCGCCGAGCGCTGCCCCACCGTCGCGACGACGGTGTACAGCCCCGGCTCCTCCGCCACGAAGGCCCCGTCGGGCCACACCCTGGCGCCCAGATCGTCGTTGATCTGCTGACCACTGACCGACCAGAGCGGCACCACGCCGGTAACCGGGCGACCGGCGGCGCTGAGCGCACTCACCGTGAAGTGGACCACATCGCCCGTCCTGGCCTTGTCCGTCCCGCCGCTGATTCGCAGCTGCGCGATCGGATTGACCAGCACCGTGAGCTTCTCGGTGGCCGCAATGGACCCGGACCTTGCCGTCAGTGTCGTAGTGCCCGCCGCCACCGCCGTCACATGCCCGAAGCGGTCGACCGTCGCCACGCCGGAACGGCCAGTCGCCCACGTCAGCTCGGCGTCCTCGCTCTGGCGGCCACCCTCCACGTACGCGCGTGCGCCGTAGCCCAGCGTGGTACCGGCGTAGAGGGTGCCGGGGGCGGGCTGGATTTCGACCCGAACCACCGGGAGGTCCTGCACCACCAGCACAGCCGATGTCGCGATCATCCGGGCCCGCTCACCCGGCGGCGCGGGCCGGAGGACAAAGGCGCGAATGTCACCCCGCCCCGGCTTGGTCCCTGTGAGGCGGTCGCTGCCGACCAGGACGGCCTGCCGTCCGGGAACATTGAACAGGATCCGGGCCGCGGGGACCGGCTGTCCAGCGGCATCCAGCGCCACCGCCTGCAGCGAAACGGTGTCGCCAACCCGGAGCGTAAGGGTGTCGACCAGCAACTTGACCGCTTCGACCCGAAGCGAGGCGCGTTGGGCCGCCGTCATCGCCGTGGTGTCAAGGACGGCGGGCTGTTGAGCCGAGAGCGGGCTTGCGGCCAGGCCAAATGCCGCCGCCAGGAAAACTGTGCGCATGAGCGATGTCCTTGGATATGTCAGAAACCCTGCCCTGTACGCCGGGGTAACGTCGAAGTTTCGCAGGAAATCTCAGCCGTCGGCCGCAAGCTATGCAATGCGTTCCTTGATGAATTCGGCCAGCTTGCCAGTATCGACTCGCACCTGCCCCATTGTATCGCGGTCGCGAACCGTGACGTGGCCACTGGAAGCCGTTTCACCATCCACCGTGCAGCAGAACGGCGTCCCCGCCTCGTCCATCCGGCGGTACCGCCGTCCAATCGCGCCGGAGTCATCATAAAACGTCGGGAACTGACGCTTCAGGTCCTGGTAGATCCGCTCGGCGAGCTCCGGCATGCCGTCCTTCTTGACCAGCGGCAGCACCGCGGCCTTGATCGGCGCGATTCCCGGATGGAATCCGAGTACGACGCGGGTCTCGCCCTCGACTTGCTCCTCACGATAGGCATCCACCAGCAGCGTCAGGGTGACCCGGTCAGCGCCGGCCGAGGTCTCGACGATGTTCGGCAGGTAGCGCTCGTTGGCCACCTGATCGAAATATTCCATTTTCTTGCCCGAGTATTCCTGGTGCCGGCCCAGGTCGAAGTCGCCCCGGTTGTGAATGCCTTCGATCTCGTTCCAGCCGAAGGGAAATTCGTACTCGATGTCGTAGGCCGCCCTGGCGTAATGCGCCAGCTCGCCGGGCCCATGCACGTGCCAGCGGAGTTTGGCCGGCGCCAGCCCGATGCTCAGGTGCCACTCCATGCGCCACGCCCGCCACCGCTCGAACCACTCCTCATCGGTTCCTGGCTTCACGAAGAACTGCATCTCCATCTGCTCGAACTCGCGAGTCCGGAAGATGAAATTGCCCGGCGTGATCTCGTTGCGGAACGCCTTGCCGATCTGGGCGATGCCAAACGGCACCCGCTGGCGCGAGGCGTTGAGCACGTTCTGGTAGTTGACGTAGATCCCCTGCGCCGTCTCCGGGCGGAGGTAGATCGTGGCGGCCTGTTCTTCGACCGGCCCCATGAACGTCTTGAACATGAGGTTGAACATCCGCGGCTCGGTGAGCTCGCAGGTGGTATGGTCGCCCGGCTTCTTGCTTGGCTTCTGCGGGCACCGCGCATCCTCCAGCTTGTCGGCGCGGAAGCGGGACTTGCAGGTCTTGCAGTCGACCAGCGGGTCGGTGAAGCCGGCGACATGCCCCGATGCCTCCCACACCCGCGGGTGCATCAGAATCGCGGCATCGAGGCCCTCGATGTCGTCGCGGGCGTGGACCATCGCGCTCCACCAGCGGTCCTTCACGTTCTTCTTGAGCTCAACGCCGAGCGGGCCGTAATCCCAGACCGAGCCGAGACCGCCGTAGATCTCCGAGGACTGAAAGACGAAGCCGCGTCGCTTGCACAGCGACACGATTTTTTCCATCACCGAGGTATCTGCCATGAGCTGCGGGAGGAGGAGGAGAGGGGTGAGTCCGACAGGAAGGCGGTAAGTCTAGGCCCGGACCGGGGTTCGGGCAAGCGTTCCGGCTCGGGAGGAGGCCGCGGCCACGCGCTCTGTCACTTTGAGCTACCTCCATGCTGGGTAATCACTTAGACAGCCTCACCAGGGATACAGACGGCTCCCGAGGTGGCCGGAAGCATGACAGTGGTGTTTCGTACGATTGACCCCCCGCCGAACGAGAAGCATTATGATGCTCGGTCGTATCTCTATCAGGCCGGGCGACCGCCCGGGCATGTTCTGCACGATCTCCAGCAGGCCAAGGCACATCCATGAGTCAGCTTCTGCGGAATCGGCGCGGCTTCGCGCTGGAGGCCTCCCTCGTTCTCCTGGTGCTGATTGCGGCCCTGATCGGCGCCGCGGTCCTCGGCTCCATGATGGTGCAACGGAGCGCCGGCGTGGACTATCGGGCGGCACGGGTCAACTACGCGGCGGAGGCCGGAGCGGACAACGCGATGGCCCAGCTCGAGGTCTCCATGTCGGACGGCCTCATCACCAGCGCCGAGCTGGCCGCCCTTACGCCTCCGACGCTGACCGGCTTCACGATCACGACCACTGGGGCGCCGAATGGCGGACCGGTCCCGGCGACGATCACCACCGGTCCCTATACCGGTCTGATCGGTATCAACCAGAAGATCGACATCACCGTCTCGGCGACGGACGCGCTCAAGAACCGGTCGGACGCGGTCGTCGGCGTGAACGCCCAGTCGATCCCGCTGTTCCAGTTCGGCGTCTTCTACGAGGGAGACCTGGAGATTCACAATGGCCCGCCGATGACCTTTGCCGGCTGGGTCCATACCAACAGCAACCTCTACCTCTCTGCCAGCCCCACCAACTATCAGGACATCATCACCTCGCCGCACAAAGTCATCCACGACAAGAAGTGGGGTAATCAGGTCCTCGGACCCATCAATATCAACAATGCGTCCGCCGTGCCGGTGGCACTCACTTTTGACAGCAGAAGCGCCGGCGCCGGTTTCGGCGCGGCGTCGGTGGCCAGCTTCGATGGCCGACTCATGGACAGCACGATGGGGGTCGTCCCCCTCAGTCTGCCGCTGCCCACGGGCATGCCGACTATCGAGTTGATCCTGCCGCGGCGCAATCCAGCGATTGATTCCGCGTCGATCCGGGCGGTCAAGATGGCGTGGAAGGCGGACTACCATATCGTGGTGGATCTGAACCTGCTCGCCACGCCTTGTGCGGCCGGAGCAATGACCGTCCTGCCCCGCGCGATACCGACTGGTCCCGTGTGCGACTCGATCTTCCAGGGGAGACCGGATGCCTTCCTGGATGGCAGGGAGGACCTGAGTCCGGACCTGCTGGATATCAACGTCGGTGAGCTGATGAACTGGATCAATCTGAACCCGGCGAATTCGACCTCGATCATGTACGTCACGTTCATCAACGACACCGCCACAGTGCCGGCCAAGGACTACCCGGCCGTCCGGTTGTACAACGCGCGTATCCTGACGCAGCCGTGGACCATCGCCACGGACCGGCCGGTCTATGTCTGGAAGAATTACAACGATATCGGCTGGCAACCCTCCGCGATCATGGGCGACGCGATTACCTTTCTGTCCAACGAGTGGGTGGATGCGCAGCAAGCAGTATTCATTCGGCGCCCGAATGCAACCGAGATGTGGGTTTATGCCGCGATCGCGGCGGGCCATTCCAGCACGCCGTGCGACTGGTTCAACGCCGGCTGCCCCGGTGGCAACTATGGCGGCGGGCTGGAAAACTTCCCCCGCTTCCTCGAGAACTGGGCCAACACCCCCAGCCCCGCCCGCCTGATGCACTACCGCGGTTCACTGGTTTCCATGTTTGACGCCCAGTACGCCGACCTGCATCTGTGGAACTGGCGCGCCTACTACAATCCGCCCAACCGTGACTGGCAGTTCGATACCCGGTTCCGCAATCCCGCCCAGCTCCCTCCGGGCACACCAACGGCGGGCAACGTGACCCAGATCTCCTTCAGGCCGGTGTACTGAGCATGCAGAGACTTTCCAGCCGGCGCGGCATGTCGCTGATCGAAATGCTCGTGGTCGTGGTGATGATCGGACTGATGGTCGCCGTCGTGGTGCCGCGTTTCAGGGTCTCGCCGCTGACTCGTGCCCGGAACGCCGCCGACCAGCTGGTCCGCGACCTGGAACAGAGCCGCATCCGGGCGCTCTCCACCCGGAGCATGGTGCGGGTCGTGTTCGATCCCACCACCAATACCTACACCGGGTATCTGGACATCAATCGCGACTCGGTGTTCACGCTCAGCGCCGCCGAGACCGACTCGCTGCGCGCATTCGGGACCCGACCGCTTACCGACGGCGTGGTCATCGGTCGTGGCCCCACCCCTGACCTTCCAGCCATGCCGGGCCTTGGCAACATCACCTTCGCCGGCAACCAGCTCGACTTCGATTCCCGCGGCCTGACCACACCATTCGGCACCCGCGGCGTGATCTACCTCATCCACCAGACCAATCCCGCCGCGGTCTCGGCGGTCACGGTCACCTCCGGCGCGGGGATCCGGTCGTGGGTGTATGACGGGACGACATGGCGATGAAGCAGACAGGTAATACCCGCGGATTCACCCTGGTGTCGGTGCTGATCGCTCTGCTGATCCTGACGATCGGGTTGATGGCTCTGGCCAAGGCCCAGGGACAGCTGGTCTCCACCCAGGGCGACACCGCCAACCGCTCCACCGCCCTCTCGATCGCCCGGGATTACACCGAGGTGCTCCGCTCCCGCGATCCCTGGGCCATCGCCTCGGAGCCGCTCGCGACGGTGGACGATCAGGGCCAGCTCGCGGTCAACGGTGCGTTTACCCGCACAACCACCGTGACGATCCTGCAAAACAATCTGCTCCAGATTCAGGTGGACGTGACCTACCCCCGCGGTCAGCTGCCGGTCAACATCCTCACCATGATCTACCGGGGGTCCTGACCCATGCGCCACCAGATCCCGCCTCGACCCACCGGCTTTACCCTTATCGAGATGCTGATCGCCATGGTAGTCGGCGTGCTGGTGCTCTCCGCTGCCATGACCGTCGGGCTCAGCACCTTCCGCAGCCTCACCGGCGTGCAGCTCAGGGATGGGATCGACCGTAACGCCCGTTTCATCGGCCTGGCGCTGCAGCGCCCACCCCAACCCTCCCCCAAAGGGAGAGGGAGCAGAAGTTCACCCTGCTGCCAGAGTTGTTCCTCAATTTTTTTATCTAATGTCGAACCGCTGATGCCGCAATAGCGTGCCAACACGCGCTTCACATTGCCATCGAGTATTGCGCGGCGCTCATGAAAAGCCAGCGCGCATATCGCTGCAGCGGTGGATCGTCCTATGCCGGGTAGTTCGAGTATCCGCTCAAACTCGTGCGGAAATTCGCCGGAATATTTTTCCACGATAATCTTCGCCGCCTTATGCAGATTGCGGCCACGCGCGTAATAGCCCAGTCCGCTCCAGTGCGCCAGCACATCATCTGTATTGGCCGCTGCAAGTGCAGCGATGGAAGGGAACGATGCAACAAAGCGCTGGTAATATGGGATAACCGTGGCTACCTGAGTCTGCTGCAACATGATCTCGGACAGCCACACCAGGTAAGCATCCTGGCCTTGCCAGGGCAGACCATGACGCCCATGCGATTTTTGCCACAGAATGACACGGGTGGAAAATTCACTCATGGATTTATTTGAACAAGTCCTTCAATCCGCCCTTTAGCTTTTCCTGCAATTGCTGCTTGAGCTCGTCTTTCTTGGCATCGATCTTCGCATCAACTTTCTGTTTCACTACATCCGCGACAACAGCTCCATAATCAACCTTGAATTTCAGGTCTGCAAACGGGCCATTGAGCTGGACTGGAACGGTAAGACTGCTGCTCTTGCCATCAATCGATTCCGCCAGCGTGGTTCTGGTCGAGTAATTAATGCTACTGTTGCCAATATCAACATCACCGCTACCTGTTACACGCAAGGATTGCGATTTCACCAGCAGATCATCGTTGTGCGCGGGGCCCGCGGCCGCG
>JANOFA010000983.1:0-3033 GCA_031413355.1 Gemmatimonadota bacterium
GAATCGAACGGACTGATCCCGGCCTGGTCGCGGTGATACAGGGTGCCGTTGATGTTGACCTGGAGGTCGCGGTTCTTGGGATTGAATGACTGCAGCATGGTGTGTCTCTGGCATTGGGTGAAAAACGATCAGCGGTCAGCGGACCCGCCGCATCAAGATGCGACCCGTGCCTCGAGGCTGACTGCTGACTGCTGACCGCTGACAACTTACCGCTGACTGCTCCGTGCTCCCCCTCAGCGATACGCCGAGAGCTCCTCATAATACGGCATGCACTCATCCAGCAGCGGCTGCAGCTCGGGCGACACGACACGAGATCGCGGCGCCCACGGTTCGAAACCGGTCGATCGCTCGACGGCGTCGTACCAGTACTTCCCCCAGACGCCGTCGGTCTCGCGGCGGCCGGCAGGCCAGTGCAGCATCCGCTCGGAGAATGCGACGCCGATCTGGTTGCACAGCCGGGTGAGGGCACCGCGCGGATCGGTCAGCACATCCTCGCTGTCGAGTACCACCGGGGTGACACCCGTCCGTTCCCGCACCAGGCGCAAGATCTCTACCTGTTGCGGCAGCCCGGTATCCCGCAGGGCCGGCAAGCCCATCTTTGCCGCGAGCGACGGGAGCATCTCCGCCGGATGGCGGATCAGGAAGGCGTTGGTGAGCTGCAGGACCCAGTCACCCCGCAGATGCGGCAGCCAGTGATGGGCCATCTGTTTCTGGTAGTAGATCAGCCGGCCGTGCGGGATGGGCCCGGTGAGACCCGCCACCACTTTCTGCCAGTCGTTCTCCTGGCTCGCGATCACCTCGGCCACCGCGGGATGGGTGACCTGCACCTGCGTGAGATAGTGCGCGTACAGCGGTTCGTCCACCACCCAGCAATCGTCCCGGTTCTCCCACGCCCGCATGAGCGCGGTCGAGATGTTGCGCGGACCGGACCACACCGCCAGGCGGACGGAATGTTTATTCATCGCTTGTAGCCCCCATGCTCGCACGCTACGTTCCGGGCGGTCAATCGCCCTGCGTAAGGAACCATCGACATGATGCGCACTAGTCTGCTGTGGCTGTCGGAACAGCCGCGGATCTTCCGCTTTGTCCGGAGCAACCCGCTGGCGCGGAAGTTCGCCGCGCGGTTCGTCGCCGGCGAGACGATCACGACCGCCGTGGATGCGGTCCGCGATCTCAACCGCCGCAAGATCACCGCGACGCTCGACCTGCTGGGCGAAAGCATCTCCCGCGAGACCGATGCCGCGAATGCCCGCGACATCTACCTCCAGATGCTGGACCAGATCGCCTCGAGCGGGGTGGATTCGAATGTGTCGCTGAAGCTGACCCAGATGGGCTTCGATATCAGCGAGGAACTCTGCCTCGCCAATATGACCCGGATCCTGGAGAAGGCCAAGGCGCTCGGTACTTTCGTCCGACTCGACATGGAAGGCTCGGCCTACACCCAGAAGACGCTGGATTTCTTTGCCAGAAAGCTCTTTCCGCTGTATGGCGCACACGTCGGCGTGGTGATCCAGTCCTGCCTCCGCCGCTCCGAGCGGGACATCGACCAGCTGATCGAGATGAAGGCCCGGGTCCGGCTCTGCAAGGGCGCGTACCTCGAGCCCGCCGAGGTGGCCTTCCCCGACAAGGCCGATGTGGACCGGAGCTTTCTCACCCTCATGGAACGGCTGCTGGAGCGCGGCAATTATCCCGGCATCGCGACCCACGATCCTGCGATGATCGGTCACGCCCGCCGCTTCGTTGCCGAGCGCGGTCTCGATCCCTCGCGCTACGAGTTCCAGATGCTCTACGGTGTCCGGCGCGACTTGCAGGATGAGCTCCGCACCGCCGGCTTCAACATGCGGGTCTACGTCCCCTTCGGCACCCAGTGGTATCCCTACCTGATGCGCCGCCTCGCCGAGCGGCCGGCGAACATCTTCTTCATTCTCGGCAACGTCGTCCGAGAGGCAGTCCACTAGCGAGATGCAGGAAGTCACCCTCGGCGGCTACATGGCCAAGCACGATCGGGCCGCCGCGTTCTCCGGCAACGATGGCCAGCCCTACTCGGTGGGGCTGTTCGTGGAAGACGAGCCGGATACCTCCGGCCGGCACGCCGCCTCCCTCCTCTTTGTCCGCTGGTCCCAGTCGGGTGAACGTCCCCTCGGCCATGTCGAAACCGATGTGCTCGCCTGGGGGCGTACCCCGGAGGAGGCCGAGTCGCGCCTGCTCGCCCTGTCGCTCTACGACGTGAAAGCGGCGCTCGACGAGGCGATTGCGAAGGCGCCGGAGGCGTGGTGAGATGAGCCTGTTGTCCGGGACCGTCCTCGAGCGGGATGGCAGCACCTATCGGGTGCTTACCCCCGAGGGGGAGGTTCGCGCGATTCTCCGCGGCAAGATGAAGCGCGACAGGCCGAAGGTCGTGGTCGGCGACCGGGTGCACCTCGATGCAGAGGGTGAGGGCGGAGTGCGTGCGATCGCCGGGGTGGAGGAGCGGACCAGCCTGCTGGCGCGCCGGATTCCGGAAGGCCGCGGCACCCGCGATGTCGCCGCCAATGTCGATCAGGTCCTCGTGGTGACCGCCACGAAGTCGCCTGAACCGATTCCGCAGCTCATCGACCGGCTGCTGGTCGTTGCCGAAGCGAACAACCTCTCCGCCGGCGTCATCCTCAACAAGGTCGATCTCGATCCGGGCGAAGCGCTCGAGCGCCGGTTCACCCTGGCGGGGTATCCGGTCTATCGCACCAGCGCCAAGGGAGATATCGGGCTGGAAGCGCTGCGCGACGCACTGCGCGATCGGCTCAGTGTGATCACCGGTCCGTCCGGCGCCGGGAAGTCGAGTCTGCTCAACGCGCTGGAACCGGGGCTCATGCTGCGCGTCGGTGAGGTGAGCGCAAAGGCGCAGCGCGGCACGCACACAACTGTGGCGGCGGTGATGGTGCCGCTCCAGTGCGGCGGGTACCTGGTCGATACGCCGGGATTCAGCGAGGTGGGGCTGTGGGGGCTGGAGGCGCGGGAGCTGGCGCACTGCTTCCCGGAGTTCCGTCCACTGGTGGA
>JANOFA010000984.1:0-1168 GCA_031413355.1 Gemmatimonadota bacterium
CCGCCGCGATCATCACCGCCCGGCGCACGGTCCTCCTGGCGATCGTACTCTTCACCGCGCCGGCGGCCGGCAGCTACCTCCTCCTGCGAGAGCGCCCCACCCTGGCCGATGAACTCCTCCCCCAGACCATGCTCGATCGCGCTGCCGCCGGCGCCGACCGACAGCGCCAGGGCCTGGGCTACTACGTGGCCGATGCCGACGATCGCGGCGCCATGGCCTCGCAACTCATGACCAACAACATCACGGTGGCCTTCAACTGCTTCGCCAGTGGCATCTTCGCCGGCGTCGGCTCGCTCCTGGTGCTGGCATACAACGGGCTGGCCCTCGGCGCCGTCTCGGGCCACTTCGCCAACCTCGGCCTGCTGGGCTACCTGTGGACCTTTGTCATCGGCCACGGCGTGCTTGAGCTGTTCGCCATCTGCGTCTCAGGCGCCGCCGGCTTCCTGCTCGGGCGGGCCCTGATCGCGCCGGGAGACTATTCGCGGGCCGACGCACTGGTGCTGAGCGGACGGCTGGCCATGCGGCTGGTGGGTGCGGTAATCGTCCTGCTGATCCTGGCGGGGCTGATCGAGGGCTTCATCTCGGCGGGAACGGAGTCGCTGCCCTACCGACTCATGGTGAGCGCCACGAGTCTCCTCTTCCTGCTGGTCTACCTGGCGAATGGGGCCGTTTCCCTCCGGCGAGGCGCCGGCGGTGAGTCAGGCGCCCGGCCCGTCCAATCGCCTAATCGCCCAACCGCCTGATCGCCCAACCGCTACACCTCCCGCAGAATCCCGCGCATTCGCACCGCCAGTGCCTCAATCTCCCGCAAGCTGTTCAGCGTCTCGGCATCGATCTTCGATTCGTTGAGCAGGAGCAGTTGCGTCTCGGCGAGCAGGGCGGAGAGCGGGTTGGACAAGTCGTGCCGGAGCTTGTGGTACCGATCGCTTTCTGACATGACCGGGGCGACCTTGGATGAGTTGATTTCGGAGGGAGCTGCGATTGTGGTGCGGTAGGCAATATATGCCGGTGATGGCGATCACGATACATCAGCCTTGAGCCGTCAGCCGTCAGCGAACTGCACCGCCTCACGTCCTACTCCCTGCCACCTGTCACCTGCCACCTGCTATCCCCCAAACGGCACCGCCACAAACGTCAGCCCGAACACCAGGACGCATAGCCATCCGGC
>JANOFA010000985.1:0-2295 GCA_031413355.1 Gemmatimonadota bacterium
GCAACCGCGCTCAGCGCCTCGGTCGAAGCCGGCTACCAGCGCCACGACCGGGACCGGACCAGCCGGTGGATCGGTGTGCGTGGCGGGCTGGGACTCCCGCTCGGCTTCATGCTGAGCGGTGCCCTCAAGCAGGGCTCGATGGTGCAGGCGCCCAGCGTCCTCACGGACCAGGCACAGTCGCTCACCGACTGGCAGACCACGCTGCAGTGGAACCGGCGCTGGGCAGGTTTCGAACTGGGCTACGGTCACACAGATGCGTTCCGCTCGCAGCCGTATCGGCCCTACCTCGCGTCGATTGATTCCCTGCGACCGGCCGCGGGCACCGAGTGGCTGACGTTCGGCTGGCGGCTGGCACCGCGGCCGTGGCTGACTTTGCAGGGGTGGTACAGCGACCCGCTTGGCCGGAGTACGCCGGACGGCGTGCCGCCCACCCATTCGCTGACCAGCGCCACGATTCGCTCCAAGTTCTGGCGGACTTTTCCCAGCGGTATCTTTGATTTCAGGGCGACCATCGGATTCGAGAGCTGGGGCGACGGCGTGATCGGCCGGGATGCCACCGGGCAGCCGATTCCGCTGGATGGCGCCTCCTTCCTCCGCACGATGATTGCCATCCAGCTCGATCATTTTCAGCTCTACTGGGATCGCTACAACCTCCGCGCGACGGGAAAGAGCTACGTCCCCGGGTTCGGCATCCTGAATTTCGGCAGCACCTTCGGCGTGCGGTGGGAGTTCGCCAACTAGGCCTCGGGATGGGGTGAAATCGGAACAATCGGTTCCGTGGCCTCGTCCGGCCCAGCGTCGCACTCCCATCACCTGTCACCCGGAGTTCTCCCGTGCGTATCGCCTCCTTGGTCGCCCTGTCGCTCCTGTCCGTCCCTTCCCTCGTCGCCCAGCAGGCCCCGCCTGCCGGCTTCCGCCAGCAGCAGCTGGCCGACTTCGCCCGCGAGCGCAGCATGACGCTTGCGATGGTCGATTCGATGCCGGAACGACTGTTGCACTTCAAACCGGTTCCCGAAGTCCGCGACTTCGCCCAGCAGATCGCCCACGCCGCCGTCCCGATCGCGATGTTCGCCTTCCGCGCCCGGGGCGGGCCCGCGCCCACCCCTGGCGACAGCGTTGCGTATCTCTCCGCCAAGCCGGCAATGCGGGAGCTGGTGTCACAGGCCTACGACTACGCCACGACGGCGTTGCAGGGCCTGTCGGAGGCGGACTACGCGGCGACGGTCACCTTTGCCGGCAAGCCGATGCCGCGCTGGCGGGTATTCGCCCTCGCCCACGAGCACAGCGTCTGGACCCGGGGTGAACTGGTCAGCTATTTCCGGCTGAACGGAATGGCGCCGCCGGCCTTCGATCTGTTCGGGAGTGGCACCGGGGAGTGACTGTGGCGGGTTGGCCGTCGCAAATGCCGGGGCGGCCGCCGGCTGTTCTGCTCCAGCTCAACCCCTCCCCCTAACCCCCTCTCGCGGCTATCTTTCGCCCCTTTCCCGGTACCCGGGTTTGGAGACAATCATTGCCCTACAGCATGACGGGGTTCGGGGCGGCGGAAGGCCCGCTGGCGGAAGGACGGGTCCGGGTCGAGATCCGCACCGTCAACCACCGCCACTTTAACCCCTCGCTCAAGCTGGCCGGTGAGCTCACCACGCTGGAAGGCGAGTTCCGGGAACGGCTGCGCAAGGACTTCGATCGCGGCCACATCGCCGTCTCCGCCCGCTGGACCGAAGCCCCCGAACAACGGGGCAGCGACTTCAGCGTGAACCTGGAACGGGCCTGGTTGGTGAAACGGGCGTTACAGGAGCTGCAGAAGGAGCTCGGCCTGCCCGGCGAGATTGACCTGGCGATGGTCATCCGGCAGCCCGAAGTGATCACCGGCAACCGGGAAGAAGCCACCCCGGTACCGTGGCTAGAAGTGGAAGTGGTCGTGGCCGAGGCGATCCACAACTGCAAGGTGATGCGCCGGCGCGAGGGCGATGTGCTGGTCAAGGAACTCGCCCACCGGCTGGACCTGCTGGATCGCTCGGCGATCATGATCGCCACCAAGGCACCCGAGCGGGTGGTGCGGGAACGGGACCGGCTCCGGCTGGCGGTGACCCAGCTGCTCGATGGTCGCCCGGTGGACGATCAGCGCCTGGCCCAGGAGATCGCGATCCTGGCCGACAAGCTGGACATCACCGAGGAACTGGTCCGTTTCCGGATCCACATGGAGGCCTGCCGCTCAGCCCTCAAGGGAGCCCAGCCGGTCGGAAAACAACTCGGCTTCCTGGCCCAGGAACTGGGCCGCGAGGTCAACACGATGGG
>JANOFA010000986.1:0-3130 GCA_031413355.1 Gemmatimonadota bacterium
GCGGACCAGGAAGCTGGTCCAGAACGGCAGCACGACGAGGAACATCAGGAAGTTCTTCCACTTGCCGCTGCGGGCGATGAGGTAGGCCAGCGGATAGCCCATCAGCAGGCACAGGACCGTCGCCCCGAGCGACCACATGAAGGTACGGTTGAGGATCTGCAGGTAGAGCGGATCGAAGAAACGCTTGTAGTGTTCCAGCGTGAAGCCGGGCACGACGCCGCCGTAGATGCCCCGTGGCATCATGCTGTAGGCGAACATCATGACGACCGGCACCAGGAAGAACACGATCAGCCAGACTGTCCCCGGCGCCAGGAGACTCCAGGCCCGCGCCGATGGCCGGGGATAGAGCCAGGCCAGCGCTTTCTCGCGCATGCCGGCCATCTAGACATCCTCCAGGATCTGGCAGTCCTCGGGCAGCCAGGCCACGGCGGCCTTGTCGCCCTTCTTCCACGGGACCGGCTTGATGAGCTGGCCCTCGTTGCGGAGGGCGACGGTGCACTCGCTGCCCTCGCCCAGCGTCACGATGACGTGAATCGTCTCACCGAGATAGATGACGTCGCGCACCACGCCGGCGATGCTGTTCTCGCCCGGCGGGATCTGGCTCGGGGCGCAGACATCCAGCCACTCCGGCCGCACGGCGATTCGGATGGCCATCCCCGGGGCGAGCTTCGGATGGTTGGGCACCAGGAACGAGCCGCCCAGCGTGCCGGCGATCTCCCAGAGCTCGCCCACCTTTCGCGTCGCCTTCCCTTCAACGAAGTTCGACTCGCCAATGAACTTGGCCACGAACGCGGTGCGCGGATTCTCGTAGATCTCCGCTGGCGTGCCGAGCTGGGCAACGAGGGCGTTGTCCATGACCGCGATGCGGTCGGACATCGTCAGCGCCTCTTCCTGATCATGGGTCACGTAGACGAAGGTGATACCGAGGCTCTTGTTGAGCTGCTTCAATTCAAGCTGCATCTCCTTGCGCAGCTTCAGGTCGATGGCGCCGAGCGGCTCGTCGAGCAGGAGGATCGTGGGGCGGAGGACCAGCGCGCGCGCCAGCGCCACCCGCTGCCGCTGACCGCCGGACAGCTGATTCGGCATTCGCCGGGCGAACTTCGTGTGATCCAGTCGCACCATCTCCATCGCTTTCACGACCCGATCGGGAATCTCCGCCTTGGGCACGTTATGCTGTTCCAGCCCGAAGGCGACGTTCTTTTCCACCGAGAGGTGCGGGAAGATGGCGTAGTTCTGGAACACCATCCCGATCTGCCGCTCGTAGGGGCGTTTCTGGTTGACCACCTGCGAATCGATCTTGACCGTACCGCCGTCGGCATCCGGCTGCTCGAAGCCGGCCAGGAGCCGAAGGGTGGTGGTCTTGCCGCAGCCCGAGGGTCCCAGCAGGGAGAAGAACTCGCCCTTCCGGATCTCGAAGGAGATGTTGTTCACCGCCTTCGAGTCACCGAAGCTCTTGCTGACGTTGGTGAACTGGACGATGGGTGCGTCGTTGGGGGTGACGGGAGCGGCCACAGGTGGGTCCGGGATTGGGGGTGGGGCACGGTGCCGTGCGGATTTTGATAACGTACCGGCCGCCGGACGGGGCCGCCAGTAGGGGCCGCCCATGTAGGGGCCGCCCATGTCGGGGCCGCCCATGGGCGGCCCCTACACGCGGCCCCGTCGGTGTCACGCGGTCAACGTCGTCACCGCATCGCGGAACACCGCAGTGTGCCGGTCGATATCCTCCGCAGTCGTCGCGGGCGACATGAGCGCCATGTTGTGGAATGGCGTCAGCAGGATGCCGCGATTGAGCGCGAAGAGGTGCATGAAGAGATCCAGATCGAAATCGCCTGAGGCCGCCGCCTCGCCCCCGTTCCGCGGTGGCGTGGGCCGGAACCAATACTCCGCCCGGCAACCCAGCCGCTTGACGATCCACGGCAGCTTGAACTCGGCGATGACGCCTTCCACGCCGGCCTGGAACCGCTCCGCCAGCGGGATGGTGCGGCTGTAACTCTCCGCAGTGAGCACCTGGCTCAGCGTCGCGCGCATGGCGGCCAGCGCCAGGGCATTGCCGGCCAGCGTTCCGCCGATACCGCCGGTGTCGCAGTCCGCCAGCACGATCCGTCCTGCCAGTCGGGCCGCGACTTCCTCCGAGAATCCATAGACTGCCCCAGGCACGCCGCCACCGATCGGCTTACCGAGCGTGAGCAGATCGGGGTCAAGTCCGTAGGCGGCGGTGTAGCCGCCCGGTCCGGCGCAGATCGTGTGAGTCTCGTCGATGATCAGCAGCGTGCCGTGCTTCCGGGTCAGCGCGCGCAGCGCGGCATGAAAGCCGGGATCGGGATGAATGATGCCGATGTTGGTCATCGCCGGTTCAGCGAGCACGCACGCGACGTCTCCGTGCGCGAGCGCCGCTTCCAGCGCGGGGAGGTCGTTGAACTCGACCACGCGGGTGGTGAGCGCGGGATCGACCGGCGGGCCGAGGTTACCGCTGCGGGCGACCACCGCCCCATCACGCAGCGTGGCGAAGGTCTCGTCGACGGTGCCGTGATAGCACCAGTTGAACACGAGGATCTTGGAGCGGCCGGTGAGCATCCGCGCCAGCCGGATGGCAAAGCGGTTGGCGTCGGTCGCCGTCATCGCGAACTGCCATGAGGGAAGCCCGAAGCGCCGGGTCAGCTCTTCCGCCACCCAGAGATGATCCTCCGAGGGCAGCATGTAGGTAAAGCCGAGCCGAGCCTGACGCTCCACCGCCGCGACGGTGGCGGCCGGGGCATGGCCGGTCATCGCGCCGGTGTCGCCGAGACAGAGATCGAGGTAGCGGTGGCCATCGACGTCGCGGAAGTGCGCCCCCTCGCCACCCTCGACGAACAGGGGGAAACCGCCGGCCCACTTGGCCATCCAGTGCATCGGCACGCCCTGCAGCAGGCTGCCCTGGGCTCGCTGGAACAGCGCGCGGGAGACGGGATGGGTCTCCTCGAAGCATCGCTGTTCGGCGGCGTACAACCGGGCCAACTGATCGCGATTGATCATGATATCGGGCGGGGGGGGATCGCAGGGGCCGCGATGTAGTGGGCGCCGATAATCGGCCACAACGGATGCGGCCCCCAAGCCCGCGCCCCGCCCAGTGAAGCCACCAACACCCCCACCC
>JANOFA010000987.1:0-1142 GCA_031413355.1 Gemmatimonadota bacterium
AGCTTCGCGCAACCGGCGCGTCACCGTTCACCGTGGCGGCTTAGGGCCAGATCCGGCTCAGGGGAGCCGGTCATGTGGCGCTTTCGCGCCGGACGCCGTATCGTGTTCTTCAATCGGAGTGAATCGCGCAGCCCGCTAACACGCGCATGGACCTGTCAAGCCGCGGCGCCTGCCCTATCGCTTACTGATTGAAGCGTGTCGCCGCGCCTTGCAGGTCATGCGCAGCCGTTAGGTGGCGATCCATGACCGACCTCCCTGATCTCACCCCGTACGCTCCGGAGGACAGCCTTATCGCTGTCGGCTGGCTCGAAGACGAGCTTCCCCCACCCGAAGGCGGTGTTCATGCCCCTGACGAGGTCGTGGAGCGGCTCGTTCAGATCTACCTTGCCAAGCTCCATCACTTCCTCCCCTACTTCCTCGGCTATCACCCATGCGGTCTCTGCCCCGGCGCCACACCGCGCACTGCTACTACCGTGCAGTATGGAGGCAGGACGCTCGAGCTCGGCTGCGGGGAACTCCTAGTCCCGGCGGACGGGTTCGTCTACGTCACTCCAAACCTCCTGATTCACTACATCCGCGACCATTTCTATCGGCCGCCACGCGAGTTCTGCCAAGCGGCGATGCACTGCCCGTCTCCAGATTCCTATCAGTACCGACAAGCCCTTCGCGCGAATGGCCCTGCCGCGTTTCGCTGGGATGTCGAGGACCCGGATCGTCCCCTATGGCGTCGCAGCTTGAGGCCTCTTGTCCACAGCGAGCGCCTTCACGGGTCTGCCGTCGGGCGCCGCCTTGTTCGAGTCTTGCGCGCGCTCTAGGGGTATCGTCGCCACCTAACAGGCGCATGAAGCTGGCGAAGCCCGGCCCGCTTCACCGTGACTACTGGCGCAAGTGAGCCGGGCTTCGCAGCTTATGCGCAGACGTTAGACCGCCTGAATGACCATGACTCCGCTCGAACGCATTCTCGGTATTGAGTCACGCTTGAACGTTGGCGCGATCACCGTAGTCCAGGCTGGTGCCGAGCTCTTTTCCGGGCCGAAGCATTGGCACACTCCCTGGTGGAAGGCTCAGCGAAGGGAGAGGCTTGGCGTTGAGTGCGCGACCTGCGCAAGCGCCAGTCCTCCTCTGGTCCTCCAACACACATG
>JANOFA010000988.1:0-5255 GCA_031413355.1 Gemmatimonadota bacterium
GCCGTCGAAGCGCCACAGGCTGACCCGCGAACACTGCAGCTGGTCGCTGATCACCTCGATCACCGCCGAGCGTGCTTCGTCGCGGCTGCATGCGCCGGCATAGAAGGCAGCGCCGATGTCCTGCAGACGCGCCAAGCCGGCAATTGCATCGGTCCAAATAAGCGACCATGCCATACGATTTTACCAGCACTTTTAACACATTCGGATACCGGCGAGTTATACGCGACATTGTCCAACATGGGTGGGAACATGCAGCCGCAAGGTCATATGCAACTAACCGTCAACTTGTTAGCCGGTGATCTTGATCCTCAAGCAGCTATTGACTATCCACGATTCTGCATTGTGGAAGGAACACAGGATGGTGTAGTTTACATGGAAGATGGGATTGATGAAACGGTGTTAAGTGAATTGAAAGAACGAGGCCATAAAATGGAACCTAATATTCGAGGCTACGAACGAAGTATATTTGGACGAGCACAGATCATTAAACGAGATCGCAAGACTGGCGTGTTATGGGCAGGTTCTGATGGTCGAGCAGATGGCTGTGCGATGGGCTATTAAAGTGCAAAGTTCTCGTATTAACTACATGAATTTTAAACATTCTACAGCGGAGAAACATTATCAATCTATTTTCCCATTGTTTGTGGTCGATTTAGGTGAGAACAATACAAAGAACCGAAGAATCATGTACATGAGGTATCCCACTGGCCCTACATACAACGTTGCTAGTAAGCATGGTACAACAAGCACTGCGCCACCTGTGGCGACGTGCTGGGCGAGCTGGATCCCATGGTGCGGTGCGATTGCGGTGGCCTGCTGGAGATCCGGCACGATCCGCCGGTGGAAGACGGGGCGTCGCTGCGGCGGCTGTTCGAGGAACGCTGGGGCCAGCGCAATGCGATCAACCTCTCCGGGGTCTGGCGCTACCGTGAGCTGGTTCTCCCCACGGCGGCGGAGCATGCCGTCACCCACCCCGAGGGGAACACCCCGCTGCTCCACCGCGAGCGGGTAGGCCACTGGGCCGGCCTGCCCGAGCTCCAGCTCAAGCACGAGGGGCACAACCCCACCGGTTCCTTCAAGGACCGGGGCATGACGGTGGGGGTGACCCAGGCCAAGCGCATCGGGGCATCGGCGATCGCCTGCGCCTCGACCGGCAACACCTCCGCCGCGCTCGCGGCGTATGGCGCGCAGGCGGGGCTGCCGGCGCTGGTGTTCGTGCCGGCAGGCCAGGTCGCGCTGGGCAAGCTGTCACAGTCGCTGGCCTACGGCGCCCGCACCCTCCTGGTACGGGGCGACTTCGACGCCTGTCTGCGGCTGGTGCAGGAAACCGCCACGCAGCTGGGAGTCTACCTGCTCAACTCGATCAACCCCTTCCGGCTCGAGGGGCAGAAGACGATCGTCCTCGAGCTGCTGCATCAGCTGTGCTGGTCGCCACCGGACTGGATCGTGCTGCCGGCCGGCAACCTCGGTAACACCGCGGCTTTCGGGAAGGCGCTGGCGGAGGCGCACGCGGCGGGGCTCATCGACCGGATCCCGCGTATTGCCGCCGTGCAGGCCGCCGGCGCGGCACCCTTCGCCGCTGGCTATGCCGACGACTTCGCCACCCGCACAACAGTCAAGGCGGAGACGATCGCCACCGCCATCAAGATCGGCGATCCCGCCTCGTGGGACCGGGGGGTGCGCACCATCCGCCAGACCCGCGGCGTGGTTACCTCGGTCACCGATGCCGAGATCATGGAAGCGAAGGCAGTGATCGATGCCGCGGGTGTGGGCTGCGAACCGGCGAGCGCCGCCAGCGTCGCCGGCGTGCGGCAGCTCGTGACAGGGGGGATCATCGCGCGGAACGCCCGCGTGGTCGCTATCCTCACGGGACATGTGCTCAAGGACCCCGGCGCGCTGATCACCTATCACCAGGAGATGGAGCCGCCGCCGGCGCACGCGAACCGACCGATCGAGATCGAGGCGGATATCCGGGAGGTGGAGCGGGTGCTAAGGGGAAGCTGACTGATGGCAGGTGGCAGGTGGCAGGTGGCAGGGAGCAGGCGGTAGGCGGCGGGCGATCGGCGGTGGGCGGTGGCGGTATCCGAATCGTCCGTCCGGCGGAAGCGGGAGGATCTCCCCAACCGGCTGCTGGCTGATGGCTGAAGGCTCACAACACACCGAATCACCCGGAGCAGTCGATGACACTCAATCCGACCCACAACGATCTCCCCGCCAAGACCCGCGGTGCGATGGTATCGCTTCTCAATGCCCGCCTGGCCGATGCGATCGACCTTGCCGGCGCCCTCAAGCACGCCCACTGGAACGTAAAGGGCCCCTCGTTCATCGCCCTGCACGAATTGTTCGACACGCTTTACGCCGAACAATCGGTGTACGTCGACTCGATAGCGGAACGTGCGGTTCAGCTCGGCGGGACCGCCGAGGGACGGCTGCGGTCGGTGGCAGCGGCGAGTGAGCTGAAGCCGTACCCCGACGCGCGGGGGGTCGAGCATGTCATGGCCGTGGCGACCGCGCTCGCTGCGTTCGGCAGGGTGGTGCGAGCCGATATCGACACCGCCGACAATGCGGGCGACAAGGACACCGCGGATCTGTGCACCGAGATTTCGCGCGGGGTCGATAAGGCGGTGTGGTTCGTGGAATCGCACCTGGGGTAGGCGGCAGGCGGCAGGCGGCAGGCGGCAGGCGATAGGCGGCAGGCAGTAGGCAGTAGGCGAGCACAAATCAGCCGTCAGACGAGGGCAAGTGGCTCTCGCTGACGGCTGTGTGCTAACGGCTAACGGCCGCTACTGACGCACTCGGCCTATCGCCGCGGCCAGATCGGTGTACGCCTTCGGATCGATCTCCTGAAACGGATTGGCGACGTAGGAGATCTTTCCCCCCGGCGCCACCACGAAGAGGGTCCGGTTGTCGAGCGCGAACTTGGGCTCGAAGGCGCCGTACAGCTTTCCCACCACACCCTTCGGATCACTCAGCAGCCGGAAGGGATACTTCCGGTCCTGGGCCCAGCTGGTCAGTTCCGCAGCCGCATCCAGGCTGATGCCCACCAGCACGACCTTTTCTCCACGGTGCAGCAGCGTCGCGTACTGATCACGGTACGCGTCCATTTGCACAGTTCACCCACCGGTCCGTGCCTTGTAAAAGAAGGCAATGACGACGGTCTGGTCCCGATAGTCGCTCAGCCGGAACGGCGTGAGGAGGGGACCATCCATCGTGCCGCCGGCCAGGACGAATTCCGGCGCCACGGTGCCGACGGCGAGCGGAGTTGGATTCTGCGCTTCGAGCGGGGCAACCGCGAGTGCCAGCGCCACGACGGCGGCGGGAAACAGCAGCGATCTTCGCATCGGACCTCCGGGACGAGTGCGCCTCACGACGGCCGCGCCATGACCTTCCACACGGTGCCGTTGCGCGCCGAACCAATATACAGCGAGCCGTCGGGTCCCATCGCGACACCGGAGGCACGCAGACTGGTGGGGCCCTCCTGCCCGGTGGCGAAGGTGATGGGTGCTCCTGCAGGGCGACCGGCGGTCATCGGCAGGAAGCTGATGCGATAGCCTTCCTGCGGCAGCGGCGCCCGGTTCCAGGAGCCGTGGAACGCGATGAACAGGCCGCCCCGATAGGCCGCGGGGAACTGCGCACCGGTGGAGAAGGCGAGCGCCATCGGCGCCCAGTGACCGGGGAAACCGAAGAGTGCGGACTTCTTGCCGGCGCAGCGGCCGATCGCCTTGCCATCGCCGCCGTACTCCGGGGCGAGGACCAGCTTGCCCTGCTGGTTGTCGAAGTAGCATTAGGGCCAGCCGAAATCGTCACCCGCCGATACTTGCACCAGCTCCTCGCCCGGCAACTCCGCACCCTGCACGTCGCTGTAGCCCCAGTTCTGGGCCAGCTGGTCCCGCCCGTGCGGCGCGGCGAAGAGCGTACCGTCGGCGGGGTTCACCGCGAGGGCGAGGGCGTTGCGCAGCCCGGTCGCATAGCGGGTGCCGTCACTGGGGCGCTGGTGCAGTCGCGCGCTGCTGAAACGCCACAGACCAGCACGCCGTTCCAGCTCGGTGCAGGGATCCCGGCCGGGCGAGCGGACACCGCGATCCCGCTCCTGGCAGCTGTTGGTCTGGGAGCCGAAATTGACGATCATCGTGTCGCCGCCCAGGAAAACGAAGCTCTTCGCCGAGTGGCCGCCCGTCGGCAGTCCCTCGACGATCGTCTCCGCCGGGCCGGACGGTTGGAGCTCGCCGGCGGTCCACCGCCAGCGGACGACCCGATCCGCAGGGGCGAAATAGAGGTATCCGCCGTGGAAACCGAGCCCGGTCCCGCCAGCGTCACCGAAGGTGCGGCGGAGGTCGGCCCGGCCATCCCCGTCGGTATCCCGCAGCGCGACGATGCCGTTGTCATCGAGGGAAACGAAGAGATCGCCATTGGCCGCGACGGTGAGATGGCGCAAATCACCGAGACGCTCGGCGACACGGATGGCGCAAAACCCCTCTGGCAGAGTGAGCCCGCTCGTACGGGTACAGGATGCCGGCGGGTCCCTGGGCGCGGCGAATTCCGGGCGCGCCAGAGGGGAAATGAGGGCGGTTGTCAGGGTCATCAGGACGAGAGCGGGGCGGGACATGACGGGCTCCGGCGGAGGTGGCAGAGGGAAAGTAACCGGTCGAAAGGGGCTCCACAGAGGGGAAAACCGCATTTTCCCTCTTGCACGACTCGGCCAATGCCTTAGTTTGTGACGTGTTCGGCGCGGTACTCAGGATGCGCCGGAGCATGATAACCACCCCAACGGAGGTATCCTGATGGCAGTCAAGAAGAAGGCGGCCAAGAAAAAGGCCGCGAAGAAGACGACGAAGCGGAAGCCGAATGCGGCGTTCATGAAGCCGGTCATGCCGGACGCCAAGCTCGCCGAAGTGGTCGGTTCGAAGGGCCTGCCGCGCACTGAGCTCACCAAGAAGCTGTGGCAGTACATCAAGAAGAACGGGCTGCAGGACAAGAAGAACCGGCGCATGATCAACGCCGACGCCGCACTTCTGGCCGTCTTCGGCGGCAAGAAGCAGGTCTCGATGTTCGAGATGACCAAGCTGGTCAGCAAGCACGTCAAGTAAGGCACGACGCGCCGGGGTCGAGGATGACCCACCGCGGTACCTAGGGCGCTCCCGTCGGGGCGCCCTTCGCGCGTGGAGGGGCCGTGTGGGGCCGCATTCACACGGCCCCTACACACGCGGGGGCGCCCACCCTATCTTCTGCCCCCTATGGCCGGCGAATACATCTTC
>JANOFA010000989.1:0-1034 GCA_031413355.1 Gemmatimonadota bacterium
TCGCCAGCAGGAGGCAGAGGCCGGAGACGAGATTGAACAAGCCGAAAGCCGTGCCCTTCAGCTCGGACGGCGCGGTGTCCGCGAGCAGCGCGGCAAGAATGCCCTGCGTCAGTCCCATGTGCAGTCCCCACGCCGCCACCCCGCACAACACCAGCACCGGCGACGTCGCCCGGGCCAGGATCAGGTCGGCGACGATCAGCACGCCGAGTCCGGCGAGGAGCAGGGTCGTGCGGGGGAGGCGATCCGAAAGCGCCCCGGCGGGGTAGGCCGACAGGGCGTAGACCACATTCATCACCACGAGCACCAGCGGGATCCAGGTCAGCGCCAGGCCCGCCTGCTGGGCGCGCAACACCAGGAAGGCTTCGCTGAACCGTGCCAGCGTGAACACCGCGCCGATCGCCACGACCCACCAGTAGCGGGCCGAGAGCTGGCCGAGCGCCTCGAGTCTGAGCGGCGCGCGGAACCGATGCGGCGTCGCTGTATCCGGCTGTTCCTCCACCCCGACAACGATCAGGAGTATGGTGAACAGGGCGGGGATGACCGCGAGCCAGAAGACCCGCCGCATGTCACCATGGAACAGCAGCATCAGGCCGATGGCGAGCACCGGCCCGAGAAACGCCCCGACCGTGTCCATCGACTGCCGCAGCCCGAAGGCGGCGCCACGGATCTCGGGTGGCGTGACATCGGCGACCAGCGCATCACGCGGCGCACCCCGGATGCCCTTGCCCACCCGATCCAGTAATCGGGCGGTGAGCACCGCCTCCACTGAACCCGCCAGCGGAAAGAGCGGCTTGGTCAGCGCCGCCATCCCGTAGCCCAGCAGGATGAGTCCCTTGCGGCGGCCGATGAAGTCGCTGAGCGCCCCGGAAAACACCTTGGTCATGAGTGCCACCGATTCGCCGAGACCCTCGATCAGGCCGACGGAGAATGCGCTCGCCCCCAGCGTCGTGACCAGAAAGACCGGCAGCAGGCTGTGCGTACTCAACTCACCGCTGGTGAAGACGATGGTGCACGGCGCGGACCCGAACGTAGGG
>JANOFA010000990.1:0-12988 GCA_031413355.1 Gemmatimonadota bacterium
GCCGGCGAATACAGACCCGGCGCCTGTCAGAGGGTGTCGTCTGGTTCGACTTCGCGGCGCTCTGCGAGGGCCCCCGCAGCCAGGAGGACTACATCCAGATCGCCCGCTCCTTCCAGACTGTCATTCTTTCCGGGGTACCCCCGCTCGACGAAACCCGGGAAAACGCCGCGCGCCGCTTCATGGCCCTGGTGGACGAGTTCTACGACCGGCGCGTCAACCTGATCGTGTCCGCCGCGGCCCCGATCAGCCGCATCTACGCAGGCTCCCGCCTCGTGAAGGAATTCGAACGCACCCGCACCCCCGATCCGGTCGAGTCGCGCCGACTGCTGGAGCTCAGCGCCGATCTCGAACGCCGCACCGCCGAGCTTCCGCGCGAGGTGAGCGGCTATTCACGGAGCGGCTTCTGGTGGGAGCGCATTCCCGAAATGGTCCGCTACAACCGGGCGTCGGGCCTGTCCCCGGGAGTGCGGCGCAGCTTCGGCCTGACGCGGGATGGCTTCACCGTCCTCGACGCCGAGGCGCGGTTCGGTCTGGCGGACAGCAGGGTCACGGGCGCCCTCGCCGTGGTCCGGGATGCCCCGTCGGGGCGCTGGACCCTCCGGGGATTCCGCGAGCTGCGGACCCACGATCCGTTCGCCCGGACGAACAGTTTCGGCACCAGCCTCAACGCCATGTTCGCCGGGCATGACGACGGGGATTATCACCTGGGGCACGGCGCCGAGCTCTCCCGCGAGCAGACCATTGCCCCCGGTGTCGAGCTTACCGCGACGGCCCTCCTCGAGGACGCCACGAGCGTGGACCGCGAGGCTCAATCCTGGCTTAACGACGCGCTCGGCGGTACCGGGGACTTCCCGCCGAATCCCCCGGTGCAGGAAGGGACATTCGGCGGCGTTGGCCTGCGACTCAACGGCGGCGTCCTCGGTAACCGCTGGATGCTGACGACCGACCTGCTGGGCGGTGCCGGTCAAACGACAGTGCGGGCCTTCGGTCTGTGGCGTCCCAAGCTCTGGAGGCAGCCACGGCGGCCGCAATTCGTTCTGCGGGGCGGGATCACGACGGCGAATCCACTGCCACAACAGGCCTTCCGGCTCGGCGGCAGCGGGACGGTGCGCGGTTTTGACTATGGGACGCGGAGTGGGCAGGCTACCTGGTCGGTGCAGATGGACTGGCCGCTTGTCCGCGGCGTGCTTCAGCCGGTCCTGTTCGCCGATGCGGGGCAGGCGGCGGCCACGTCCGATCTGTTGGATTCCCACCTGCTGGCCGGTGGCGGACTGGGATTTGCCCTCCTGGGCGGAGTGCTGCGGTTCGACTTCAGTCATCCCATCACGACGGGCGGGAGTGGTCTCCGGTTGGACATCGGAGCACGGGCGCTCTGGTAGGAGCTGCTGCCGCGCCACGGTTCGCCCTACCGCCGACTCCCCCGCCCTCGTAGGTTCCCGGTCGATGCTCCCGACCGCTCCCCGGATTCGCCTGCTTGTCCTACTCATAGCGGGGTCGTTCATGGCATGCAGCGGGCCGGAAGGCGCTGCCCGGCTCGATGCGAGGTGGGTCGGGAGCGACACCGGTGCGTTCGCCGGGACGCCGAAGGTGACCTGGTGCGGATCGATCCAGCGGCTGGAAGTCACCGCGGTCGATGGCAACGATGCCGGTGTCGGCGTGGCCATCTATCCGGTGAAGGAGCTGCGGCCCGGTCGCTATGAGGCCTTCGATCCGGGCATCGACTCGGTGCACCGACCGGGGGTGGCGGCGGCCTCACGCTGGTTCACCGAGCAGGCGGTCAAGGGATTCCAGTCGGATTCCGGTGATCTGGAGCTGGAGCGCACCGGCACCACCTTCAGCGCACGCTTTGGATTCCGGATGCGATCGCTGGAAGGCAGGGACACGGTGCGCCTGACCGGGCGCTTTCACGATGCGGTACCGGGGCCGTGCCCCGGCGACACCACCACGGCCGTGGCGCCGTGACAGGCGAATCATGACGTCGACTTACTACCGCAAGGGCTTCGGCCTCAAGGCGGTCATCGAGGGCCAGCTTACCTCCGACTACTCCAGCGCGGTGGTGGATGCCTTGCGCGCGGGAGGGTACGAGCTCCGTGCGGGTGCGCTCCGCTTCCGGCTCGCGCGGGAGTTCGGGTTCTGCTACGGCGTCGATCGGGCGGTCGAATACGCCTATGAGACCCGCACCAAGTTTCCCGGCAAGCGGGTCTTCCTCGTCGGCGAGATCATCCACAATCCGCATGTGAACGCCAAACTGGCCTCGATGGGCATTATCGAACTCGGCCACGGCCCCGATGGGAAGTTTGATTTTTCCGGACTCACCGCCGAGGACGTGGTGATCCTGCCGGCGTTCGGGGTGACGGTGGCCGATTTCGAACGGCTCCGGACCCTCGGCTCGGTGCTGGTAGACACGACCTGCGGTTCGGTGCTGAACGTCTGGAAGCGGGTGGAGAGCTACGCCCGGGACGGATTCACCGCGCTCATTCACGGCAAGTACTACCATGAGGAAACGCGCGCGACCGCGAGTCAGGTGACAAAGCACGCCGGCGGCCGCTTTCTCGTGGTGCTGGACATGGACGAGGCGCGGCTGGTCTGCGACTTCATCGAGGGGAAAGGGGATGCGGCACAGCTCGCCGCCCATTTTGCCGCCGCCATGTCGCCGGGGTTCGACTTCACCCGGGATCTCGAGCGAATCGGTGTCGCCAACCAGACCACGATGCTGTCGGGCGAGTCGATGGCGATCGCCCACGAGGTCCGCAAGAGCTTTGCGCGGCGTTACGGCGAGGACGTCGTCGCTGCCCACTTCCGCACCTTTGATACGATCTGCTCCGCAACACAGGAACGGCAAGACGCCGTGATCCAGCTGCTGGAGAACCCGATGGACCTCATGATCGTGGTCGGGGGCTACAACTCGAGCAATACGACGCACCTGGCGGCGCTGTGCCGGGACCGCGGCGTGACCGCCTACCACATCGAGGACGCCTCGGCGGTAGACATCGAAACCGGGATGCTGCGGCATCAGCCCAGGGTAAAAGCGGCCGAAGCGACGGTGACCGGCTGGCTGGACAACGTGCGGACCATCGGGATCACCGCGGGCGCATCGACGCCCAACAACAAGATCGGCGAGACGATCCTCCGGATCTGCGCCGTGGCCGGGGTCGAGCCGGAGCTGCCACCACCGGCGTAGCGCAAAGGGGAGATGAGAAGGGGAGCAGAGGGGAGCGGGCAGGTGGCCGCTCCCCTCCGTCGTGTAGGCCCTGCCGCGAAATGGAGCAGCGGCGCCACGATGGCCGTCACGGTTCAGCGGCCAAGTGCGGTGAATCATGGAGTTACCGATTCATCCCGCGTGGCCCTGATCATGCCCTTCTGGAGTGAGGTGACCGGGGCGGTGTACGGTCGCTCTTCGGGAGTGATGCTTCTAGCGGGCCCCGCCCTCGGGTGATACGTTTGCGACCCTTTTTCCATGCCTTTCCCAGGCTGGTCTCATGCCGATTGCTCGCTCCAGGAACAACGCCTACGACGTCGTCCACGCCGCGGTGCTGGCGATGCCGGACGTGACGCTGAAACGGATGTTCGGCGCCGACGCGTTCTTCACGCATGGCCGGATGTTCGCGTTCCTGTTCGAGGCGGCGATCGTGCTCAAGCTGCCCGAGAGTGATCGGCAGGATGTGCTCGACACCCGCGTCGGCCGCCCCTTCCTGACCAGCGAACATGCGCCGTTCGGGCGCTGGGTGGAGGCGTCGATCCAGGGCAGCGAAGCGGCCTCGCGCGCCATCCGGCTGACGGCCGCGGCGCATGCACTCGCGCAGATGCCGGTCAACGACGGTCCCCGCAAGCGCCGGATGGTGGCGAAGCGGCGGCCGACGCGGAGGGCGGTGGGATAGGGCAGGAGGGAAGAAGTCGATGGGGTAGACCTTCGGCGGCTTGGTCGCCTCGGTCCGCTTCGCGTCAGGGGGTCCTTGGTCGAATCCCGCCGTCCCGACCGTTGATAACATGAAGCGGACCGACTGCTGTTAGAGTTGGGCCGCTTTGTCGTTTCTTGGGGAAGTGGAGCCAAGGGAACGCATGACGATCAGTCCCGCTATTCGTCATCGCCGGAATCGGCGATGACGAATGGGGCCCTGAAAGCGCGGGACGTTATCGGCGAATGCCGATCGTGACCCAATACTCTCGCGGCACGCAAATGCCGAGTTCGGTCCGGAAGCCTTCGTGAAAGGCGACAAAGTCTCGCTTGAGCTCCGCCCGGCGGGCATCGTCGAGATTTGCGGCCAGCGTCTTCGTCGGTCCATAGCCGTTGACGAATGTCGTCCACACCGCTTCACCGTTGGGCTCACGGTAGTAGGAGATTCCCTTCTCGAATGTGAGGTCGAAGTTGGCGCCCAGGAGTTCCCGGATGCGTTCGGTCTTGCCCCACTCAAATGGAGATGGCGGGGCCGGATTCGGCGGTGCCGGCATGTAGGGTTTCATCACCATGAACATCTTGAAGAGATTGCTGTCGGCCAGCCACGTTGTGAGCGCGATCCTCCCGCCTTTCCGACAGACCCGAGCCAGCTCAGCGGCCGCCGCCTCCGGCTGACTGGCGAACATCACTCCACAGGTCGAGATCACGGCATCGAACTCCCCATCGGCAAACGGCAGTCTCTCCGCATCCCCGACTTGATACTCGATATCGAGACGCTCGGAGCCGGCGCGAGCCCTCGCGGCGTTGATGAGATCCGCTCCGAGATCGACGCCCACAACCCTGGCGCCCAGGCGTGCGACGACCCGGGAGGTCCAGCCGGTTCCGGTCGCGAGATCCAGAACCCGCTCTCCCCGCTGAGGATCCAGTCGCAGCGCGCAATGCTCGATCGAATCCGCGATGCCCCGACTGATGTCTTCATAGCGAGCTCCGCCTGAGTTCCATACCGCGGCGGATTTGTGATTGTGTTGCTCGATCACTGCGGTCATCGTCATCTCCCGATCAAGAGTGAAACTGTTGCTGAGGACTCGGAAACGCGCATCACCCGGCGGCGATGTTGCTGGGTGATCAACCAGAACCGGCGACGATCGGGGACACCGGGCAGGTCAACGCCGCGAGCGCCTCCCTCCACTCGGCATCGTTCAGGGGCTTCCGCGCCCGGAAATTGATCCCCAGCGTGCCGAACTGGGCAGCGCTCGAGGCTTGCGGGGCGTCCGCGAAGACGTCCACCCGAGCGGTGACCTCGAATCCGACGAAACCGGCAGCGACGACCGTCGCCTGAAGCTCTGTCTCCAGCAGAGCCCCCGCGATTCAACCCTTCCACAAATCGATGTCGCGCTTCGCTTTGTCGCCCACCGACTTCCGCACCAAGATGTCGCCGATCTGGAGCCGCCCGTGGGGCTTGAGCACGCGCGCCATCTCCTGGAGCCCGGCGAACTTGTCGGGGAAGAGATTGAGCACGCCGTTCGAGATCACGACGTCGGCCCAGCCATCGGCCACCGGCAGCGACTCGGCGACCCCTCCGTGGAAGCGGACGTTGGAGAATCCGCCCTCCGCGGCGCTGATACGGGCCCGGTCGAGCATCGCGGGCGTCATGTCGACGCCGACAACTGCGCCGGTCGGCCCGACCATCCGCGCCGCGATCAGACTATCGATGCCGGCGCCGCACCCCACATCAACCACCCGCTCTCCCGGGTGAAGCACACCGAGCGCGAACGGGTTGCCGGTCCCGGCGAATGAGGCGATGGTGCGCTCCGGCACACCATCGAGCCAGCTGTCGTCGTAGCCGAGGATGCGCGCCAGTCGGCGCCCGGTGTGAAAGTGGAAGCCTTGGGCGGGATCGGCCGCGACCTGGGCGTACTCGGCGCGAATGGCGTCGCGCAATACCTCGACGTTGAGCCCTTCGATGGCACGGCTCACGCCGGGCGGGGTGACGTTCTCCGGTGGACTCATGGGCTCCTCTTGACAAGTGTCTACGGGCTGCTATTCTATGGAGTATTAGAATATCTGTCAAGTCCCGTCGTTCCCCGAGTCAGAACCATGTCCGGCCACCGAGAGTTCAAGGACGCCCTCTACACGCAGTTCGCCCGCATCGGGCACGCGCTCGCCAGCCCCAAACGGATCGAGCTGCTGGACCTCCTCGGTCAAGGCGAGCGGACCGTCGAGGCCCTCGCCGAGCAAGTCGCGACCCCGGTCAAGAACACCAGCGCCCACCTGCGGGTGCTTCGCCAGGCGCGGCTGGTGGAGACGCGCCGCGACGGGACCTACATCTACTATCGCCTGGCTGACGACGACGTCTTCCACCTGCTGCGAAGCCTCGAAACCATCGGTCATAGCCGACTGGCCGACGTGCAACAGATGGTACGGTCCTATCTCGACGGCCACGACGACCTGGAGCCGGTGACGTTTAGGGAATTGCAGCGGCTGATGCGGGAGGATGACGTCACACTGGTCGACGTCCGCCCCGCCAACGAGTACGAGGCGGGACACATTCCGGGCGCCCTGTCGGTGCCGGTGTCGGAGCTCAAGCGTCGCCTCCGCGAGCTGCCCAAGAACCGGGAGGTGATCGCGTACTGCCGCGGACGCTATTGCGTGTATTCGCTCGACGCGGTGACCCTGCTTCGAAGGCAGGGATATCGGGCCCGGCGCGCCGAGGAAGGGTTGCCCGATTGGAGGGCCGCGGGACACCCGGTCGCAACCGGCCCATGATCCTCCGCCAATTCCTGCACACCGAGCCCGTCGTCGCCCTCTCCTATCTCATCGGCTGCGGCGGCAAGGGTGCCTGCGTGGTGGTTGATCCGGTGGACCCGCCTGAGCGCTACCTGCGGGCGGCGGCGGACCTCGGGATGGGAATCCGCTATGTCGTGGATACCCACGTCCATGCCGACCATCTCTCGAGCGGGCGTGCCCTCGCGGCGCTGGCCGGCGCGCCCTATCTCCTGCATGAGAGCGTCCAGGCGCAATGCGCCTGCGAGACCGTGGCGGAGGGCGCGCACCTGGACATCGGGAACGTGCAACTCGAGGTGCTTCACCTCCCCGGCCACACGCCCGAACACATCGGACTGATCGTCACCGATCGCACCCGCGGGTCGGAGCCGTGGATCGTCCTGACCGGGCACACGCTCATGGTGGGCGACATGGGGCGTACCGAGCTCGCCACCAGCGCCGAGGACGGAGCCCGTGCGCTGTTCCGGAGCGCGCGGCGATTGAAGTCCCTTCCGGACCACCTGTCGATTCTGCCCGGTGCCTTTGCGGGGTCGGTCTGCGGACGAGGGTTGAGCGGCAATCCCATCTCGACCATAGGATTCGAGCGACGGTTCAACAAGGCGTTTGCGATTGATGACGAAGCCGCGTTTGTCGCGGCGATGGTGCGCGACATTCCGCCTGCACCGCCCGGTGCCGCCGCGACGCGGGCGGCGAATTGCGGCAAGTCGGAGGCGCACAAATGAGGTCATCAACTCGGCGCGCCCCGCCAGGCGGGGATGCCTCGCGGCATGCGCCACCGAACGTCGCCAACGCTGTCGCCCCCATCGGGCTCGGCCTTCAAGCCAACTGGAAGCAGTTCACGCTGCTCGTCGTGGTGAATGCCTTCGTGGGCGCGATGGTCGGTCTCGAGCGATCCATCATGCCCGTCATGGCCACCACCGACTTTCGCATCACCTCCACGACGGCCATCCTTTCCTTCATCGCGATCTTTGGGCTGACCAAGGCGCTGACGAATCTTGCATCGGGATGGCTGGCGGATCGCCACGCCCGTCGAACCACGCTCCTGATCGGGTGGCTGGTCGCGCTCCCCGTGCCGCTGCTCATTCTGTGGGCACAAAGCTGGTGGTGGATCGTCGCTGCGAACGCGCTCCTGGGTATCAACCAGGGCCTCGCCTGGTCGACCACGGTGATCATGAAAATTGATCTGGTCGGGCCACGTCGACGCGGGCTCGCGATGGGCCTCAACGAATCCGCCGGCTACTTGGCGGTCGCCGGCGCCGGAATGATGAGCGCCGTCGCGGCGAATCACTACGGCTTGCGCGCCGGCGCTGCCTACCCAGGCATCGTCATCGCGCTCGTCGGGCTGCTGCTCTCCTGGTTCGTGCGAGAGTCTGCGGGCCACGTGCAATTCGAGATGTCGCAGCACGCCGCGAATACTGCCGTCCAGAAGCGCCCGCGGCTCGCTACGATCCTTCGTCGTTCGTTGTGGTCGGACGCCGGCCTGTTCAGCGTCAGCCAGGCGGGACTCATCAACAACCTGAACGACGGACTCGCGTGGGGCGCATTCCCGCTCTTGTTCACAGCGTCCGGCCTCACCCTGCGGGAAACCAGTATGCTCGGGGCGATCTATCCCGCGACCTGGGGACTGTGCCAGCTCGCCACGGGACCGCTGAGCGATCGATGGGGACGAAAGATTCCCATCGTCGCTGGGATGCTCGTCCAAGGAGCGGCACTCATCGCCATGACGGCGATTGGCGGTTTCATGGCGTGGGCCTGGGCCCTCATCCTGCTCGGATTCGGGACGGCCTGCGTCTATCCGACGCTTCTCGCCGCGGTCGGCGACATCGCAGATCCATCGTGGCGCGGCGTGGCCGTTGGGGTCTATCGCTTCTGGCGCGATCTCGGATACGTAGCCGGTGCTTTGCTCGCCGGCATTCTGGCCGACGCCTTCGGAATCCCCCTCGCGATCAATGTCATCGGTGGGATCACGGTGGCTTCGGGGATCGTGGTCGCGATGCGACTGCAGGAGCCGAGCGTCCGTCCGAGGCCCGGAAGTCCTTCAATCCCGGCGAGTGGCCGGTTTCGCCAGTCCCCCTGAGTCGAGCAGCAGCGGTCGGCGCCGAACTGGAATTCTCGCCAGAGCAGCGAGCGCCTCGCTCGATTCCCCGTGCGTGGAAAGTCAGTGCCGCAGCAGCTCCCGCACCTCGCTGCCCGCCTCTGCTTCACGTGTGATGCGATCAACGAGGCTGCGGAGTTCTGTCTCCACACCGTCATCCGCCGGTGGCAGCCCGATGATGCGTCGCAGCCCGCCCTGGGCTTCGAGGAGACAGTGAACCATTCGGTCCCTCCGGTGTTCGAGATCCCCTCTCGCCGTTGGGTTCTCTGCCGTGTCAGGGTCCTGTTCCAGAAGTGCGAGCGCCTCGTCGAGTCTGGCCAGCGCCCGCACACCACGGCACGCCAGCGGGAGAATCTCCCCAATCAGCTCCGCTCGGCCATCCAGGATGTCGCTTCCCGCAAGATGCCGCACCAGGCGGACGAGACCGCCGAACAACTCTCGTGCGGAGCCAGCCGGCAATTCCGCCGCGGTGGCAAGGACTGCTCGTTCGAGCTCCGGGCCAAGGCGGGCGCCCCGTGGCTTTCGGTCGAGGAGCGGGAGACGCCCTGCGCTCGCCGCGCCCGCCAGCAGTAGTCCCGCGAACACCGGGGAGCTCCAGAACAGCGCCGGATGCACCACCCGTCCCGCCCACAGCCCGAGTCCCACCGCCAGCAGCGCCAGCGCCCAGAGCCCGAAGGGAATCATCCGCCACACCGACCGCACCGGCACGGCACGAGCCGAGAGCCCGCGGGCGGCGAGCCGATCCACCGCCGCCTCCGCCATGCCGTCGGGTACCCGGGCCAGCGGCTTCAGTCCAAGCACCACGTCGCGATGGCCGGCCGCGCGGGAACCACCGAACCAGACCAGCAGCTGCGCCAGCCGGTCATCCCGGTGCTGGGAGTCTGCTGGGTCGAGGAAGATGAGTCCATCAGATCTGTGCTCGACGGTGCCGCACCGCCGGCAGACGGTGAGCCCCTCGACATCAATCGTACCGCAGACGAGACAGCGATCCTCCCAGGCCATTACTGGCATGACAGCCTGCACCGGATCACCGAGCGAGTCCAAGAAGCTGTCGGCTGTCGGGAAGCGATCGGCCGGGTCGGCCTGGGTGGCCCGGGCGACAGCTGCATCGAGCCAGTCAGGCACTGAGCGGTTCTCGGTCCGGGGGTGATAGCCGTCGTCGCGGGGTGGTGGCGGAAGATGGGGGGAGGGCTGGGAGGGCAATCGCCCGGTGAGGGCGAAATACAATGTGAGGCCCAGTGCGTAGGTATCGGAGCGCGCGTCGGCGCGCCGACCGGCCATCAGCTCCGGGGCCGCATAGGCCAGCGTTCCCACCAGTCCACCGGTTTCGGTCATCGTGCCCTGGGACAGGATGCGGGCCGAACCGAAGTCGGTGAGCAGGGCCGTTCCGGCCTGGTCGAGCAGGATGTTTCGCGGCTTCACATCACGATGGAGAATCCCTTCCCGGTGGGCGAGTGCGAGAGCCGAGGCGATGCTCTGGCCGACCCTGGTCGCGGCGTCGGCAGCGAGCGGTCCCCCCTCCCCGACCCGGTGTTCCAGATCCTGTCCCTGGACCAGCTGCATGACGATGAATTGCCACGGTCCCTCGGTCAGGTAGTCGTACACTGGAACGATATGAGGGTGAACGAGTCCGCGGACCGCCAGCACTTCGCGGCGAAGCCGCTCACGAGCCAGCTCCTGAGTCGCCGGCGGCGGTACCAGCAGCTTGATGGCGATATCAATGCCGAGGGTCAGATCCCGGGCCTGGTACACCACCGAGTGCCCGCCACGACCCAGCTCGGCGCCGATCTGGTAGCGATCGGCCAGACGCGTGCCCGGCGCGAAGTAGCTCATGACCCTGGCCGCTCCACCGCCTCGGTTGTGCCGAGCTTCTGCAGAGTCTCGACCGCGCTCTGGTGCCAGCCATCATTCTCGTGGTAGTACTTGAGGAACTCGGTGAGGTTCTTCCGGGCGGTTTCCGGCTGCCCCAGTGCAAACTCCGACATGCCGGCATGGTAAAGCGCCATGTAGTGGTTCGGCCAGTATTCAATCACCATCTCCATGATCGGTCCTGCGGCCTTGTCATCGCCGGCGTCGGCGACCGGATGGGCCACATCGAACACCACACCCGCGGCGCGATAGCGATCTGCGGCGGTGAGCTGGTCGATCAATGCCCGCGCCCGGTCCAATTTGCCGGCCAGTGCGAAGCAAGCTGCGGAATAGGCGGTCCCCTCCAGTCCGTCGGGGGCAGGATCGCGCCGCTGGGCGAGGTCGACCTCGACCGGGTTGCAAAACGGATGGACCCGGGCGAACCACTCGCCCGGGGTGCCCGCCGGGAGGGGCGTTTGGGCATGAGGCTGGGCGGCACCGGGAGCTCGGTGAAACACGAGAAGTGCCCCGATGACCGCGACATACGCGATTCCGAAGTAGTACAGTCGGCGGTGCATCTTCCCCTCCCTCTGATCCAGGTTTCCCGCAGGGTCCGCCAGAGGAGCAAGCGGTGTTCCATAGGGACGCGGGGAGGTGCAATACCGGCACGACGTCGCGGTCGGGAACGGGGGCTGGGCAGGTTGTGGCGGGCGGGTCCTGGGAATTGCATCATGGGGCGGGGCTTGGCCCCGACCCTACGGAATCGAACGCTGGTCCCGCAGTAGCCGCGCGATCCCCAGAATGGTGTGTGGCGCGCTTCCTTCCGCACGGTTATTCACCACGATATACGCCGGGATCTTGAGCAGCGCCGCCTGCTGAATCAGTGCGACTGCATCCTGTCGCAGCGCCGGATTCTCATCCTGGATCCGATCATACGGCGCAAAGGCATCCACCGCCTCGCTGTAGGTCCGGCCCGGCCGGAGCAGGATGCGGGCGACGATGAACGGGGCACTGATCGATCCCGGCAGCGCGAGCTGCTCCCCCAGGGCCGGCATTCGAGTCCACGAATTGAAGACGTGGCCGACGTTGTGTTCCCGCAGCACCGCGAAGTAGGGCGGCACGAGATAGTCGGCGTTCCGGATCTCGACCGCGTAGGGCAGCTCCCGCGGCAGCTGCGCGAAGAACTTGTCGAGCCGATCGGCGAAGGCCTGTCCATGCAGGCCGGCTTTCCGCCCGATCGTCTGGAACTCGAAGACCATCGGCCCCAGGTGATCGGCGAAGTGCGCCAGGTACGGGTCCAGCACCTCGCGCTGGAACAGCTCGGCGTTGAGAAAATCGGGATTCTCCTCGCCGCCGCTGGTCTTGTAGCGCGCGGCGGGAAAGGTGTGCACCGTGATCCGGTCCCACACCTTGCTGACGCAGCGGAATCCAGGCGGGAGGGCCCGGGCGTAGCTCTCGAGCGTGGCGGCGGAGGCGGGGGCGTAAAAGGTGGAGTCGATCCCGACGGTGCGGAACAGGGGGAAGGCCGCATACTCTGCGAGCATGCGTGCCGCCGCCCCCGACTTGGGGTACTTCTGGTGGTAGATGAGTCCCTGCCAGCCGGGATAGTTCCACGACGAGGTGCCGAATCGCACCACCCGGGGCAGGCAGTGCGCCAATGCGGCGAGTTCCTCCGGAGGGGGAAGCGGCTCCATGACGGCGGAAGCTAACCGCCGACGAAGCCGCCGGCGATATCAGTTGCCGGTGATCCGGTAGATGTCGCCGCCCTGCGTCAGGACATAGACCTCGCCGGCGGCATCTTCGCCAAAGCTGGTGATGTTGCCGCCCGGCGCCAGCGCCGGTTCATCGCGCTGGTCGGTGGCGACGCCGCCGGAATACCGGAAGCTCCGTACCCAGCCGCCGCAGTAGTCGGCGTAGAGATAGCGTCCCCGCAGGCTGACGGCGCTGCCGCGATAGACATAGCCGCCGGTGACCGCGCAGCCCTGGCTGTGATCGTAGTCGAGCTCCGGCAGGGTGAGCCCGGTCTGGTTGCAGCTCGACGCCCCGTAGCAGCTGGAGCCTTCCATGGTACGCCAGCCGTAATTCTCTCCACCGCTGCTGCTGGCGAGCTGGATATCGATCTCCTCGCGGGCGCCCTGGCCCACGTCGCCGATGTAGAGGTCGCCGGTCTGCCGATCAAAGCTCCAGCGCCACGGATTCCTCAGCCCGTAGTTCCACAATTCATGGCGGAATGTCGGGTGCGTCGCGTAGGGGTTGCTCGCGGGGATGCTGTAGGGGCCGCTGCCGCTCACATCCAGCCGGAGCATCGAGGCGAACAGATCACTCCGGTCCTCCCCGCTGTCGAGCGGGTCGCCGCCGCCGCCGCC
>JANOFA010000991.1:0-1715 GCA_031413355.1 Gemmatimonadota bacterium
GAGGAGGCCCGGCGCACGCTTGACCTGATGGCCCAGCAGTCACCGAAGGCGGCACTCTACCTGTGGGGACGGAGCTTTTCGCTCTTCAGCATGGGGGATTACGACGGCGCACAGCGCGCTTTCCTCGACCTCGGTCTCAACGCCCGTGATCCCAGCTGGCAGGCCGCGGTGCACCAGGGCCTGGCCGGAGTGGCCCAGGTCCGTGGCAGGCTCGCCGAAGCCGAACGCCAGACCCGACTCGGCATGGAGGTGAGCGAGCGGCGCGATCTTCCCGGCAGCACCTTGGCTGATGCAGCGAGCCTCGCACTGCAGTACGTCCTGTTCCGCGGCGACACCGCCGGCGCGCTCCGCATCGTGGAGACGGCGCTGCGGCAGCATCCGCTCGACTCGGTGCCGGCGCTCGATCGACCCGGCGCCCAGCTCGCCCAGGTGTACGCAGTGGCCGGCCAACCCGCCAAGGCTCGCCAGCTCCTGACGGCGTACGAGGCAGCGGTTCCCGAGGGCATCCGTCGTGGCCGGTGGGCGTGGTACAGCGGTCGGGGCTGGGTGGCGCTGGCGGAGGGACGCGCAACCGAGGCTGTCACCGCTTTCACCCAGGGGCGGCGCGCCGATACCTGCCCGGATTGTGGAGCGTGGGAAGAGGGTGTGGCGTTCGAGCGGGCCAACCAGCCCGACTCGGCCATCGCCGCCTACCAGCGGGCCAGCGGCACCGGCACGACCTACAAGACGAGCGGAGATATCTGGGGACTGGCGCCGAGCCTCAAGCGGCTGGGCGAGCTGTACGAGGAACGGGGCGACAAAACCAAGGCGCTCGAGAACTACACCCGGTTCGTGGCCCTGTGGAAGGACGCCGATCCGGTGCTGCAGCCGGCGGTGCGGGAGGTCAAGGCGCGGATGGCGAAGCTGGCGGGGGAATGAACTGGCCGTTGGCCGTCAGCCGTCAGCCGTCAGCCGTCAGCTGTCAGCTGTCAGCCGAAATTACCGTCTGCCGACAATTGAGGCACCATCGTGAAACCGCCTGTCACGTTCCTCTGCGTCACTGCCGCCAGCGTGATGCTGCTGGCGACCCTCACCGCCCGGCGCGCGCAGGCGCAGGCGGCGCCGGCAGCCTCCTACACCACGGAGCAGGCGCTCGCGGGCGAGGCGGTCTACCGTGCGTCCTGCGCCGCCTGTCATGGCGAGGATCTTCGCGGCGCTGGCGTGCCGGCGCTGGCCGGCCCCGACTTCATGGCCCAGTGGGGCCGGCCGGACCGGAACGTGGATGATCTCTTCTTTCTGCTTCGCACCACGATGCCGCCGGGCGGAGCCGGGACGCTGACGAGCGACCAGAACATTGCCGTGCTGGCCTACCTGCTCCAGCGGAACGGTTTGGCGCCCGGGCCGGCGCCGCTCACCGCCGAACCAGCGCGGCTCCGCAGCATTGTCTTCCGGAGACCGGAGGATGCAACGCCGCGCCCACCGGCGCCGGAGTTTGTCGCCGGGCCGAATGGCACGGCACCGAGCGGCAGCGGGCCCAGCCAGGCCGAGCTCGACACGGCGGGCAGCAATACGCACGACTGGCTCTATGCCACCCACGACTACAGCGGCCAGCGCTACGCCCGGCAGACCCAGATCAACCGGACAACTGTGCGCCAGCTGCGCGTGGCATGCGCCTACCAGATGGGAACCACCGAGAGTTTCCAGACCAACCCCATCGTGTACCGCGGCATCATGTA
>JANOFA010000992.1:0-1195 GCA_031413355.1 Gemmatimonadota bacterium
CAGGCGGGCTGTGCCCTCGGGTGCGTGTTCTGCGCCACCGGCCTGATGGGCTTCCGCCGCAACCTCCGTCCCTTCGAGATCGCCGGCCAGGTCCGCGAGCTGGTCCTCCGGGACCCGGCCGACAAGCCGACCAACATCGTATTCATGGGGATGGGGGAGCCGCTGCTCAACTGGCCCGGGGTCGATGTCGCCCTCTCCATCCTCAATCATCCCGACGGCTTCAGGATCGGGGCTCGCCATATCACGGTGTCCACGGTCGGAATCGTCCCCGGCATGGAGGCCCTGGCGGCCCGCCCCGAACAGTTCCGCCTGGCGATCTCACTCCACGCCGCCACTCCCGCGCGGCGGTTTTCCATCATGCCTATCGAGAAGAAGTATCCGCTGGAGCTGGTCCTCGCCACGGCCGCCGCCTTCCGCAAGCGGATCACCTTCGAATATGTGATGATCGCGGGGAAGAACGACAGCGAGGCGGATGCGGTGGCGCTGGCGTCGCTCGCCCGCCGGATGGGGGCCCTCGTCAACCTCCTGCCGCTGCATCCCGGCGGCGTCCCGGACCTCACGCCGACACATCCGGGCGCGATCATGGCCTTTGCGCAGCTGCTGCAGGAGCGCGGAATCGAAGCGGTGGTCCGCCGGAGCCGGGGACTGGATATCGCCGCGGCGTGCGGGCAACTGCGGGTGGAGCGCGAACGCGCGCGATGACGGGGCGGCGCCGGCGACTGACGCCAGGACACCCCACCGATTATTTTATGTCTTGTGACGGAGCTTGCGTCAGTCGCGGTGCTTGATGTGGCTGCCCACAGCAGCCACCCAACTTCGGACCCTCAGACTACCCATTTTCCTGAATGCGTGCTCGTCCCCATGCTCACCCATCACTCGCATCGGGCTTTCCGGTCAAGCCGTGGCCTGATTGAAATAGCCTGCATCACGCTCGCGTTCGGCTGCAGCGGAAACCCCGGCACACAGCCAGCTGACGCCGACTTCGCCCTCGTACTGGCTTCAACAGCACTCCCCATCCCCCAGGGAACAACTGCCAGCACGACGGTCACGATCGCCCGGAGCAATTTTACCGGCGCAGTGACCCTGAGTCTGCGGGGAGCGCCGGCGGGTATTGCGGCGTCCTTCACCCAGTCAGGGGAGGAAACCAGCGCAGCGCTGTCACTGGCGGTGGACAGCACTCTGTCGCCGGGCACCT
>JANOFA010000993.1:0-11203 GCA_031413355.1 Gemmatimonadota bacterium
TCCATCGACCAGGAAGGCGCTATCACGCTCCCGGCCAAGAAGCTCTCCGACCTGGTGCGCGAGATGCCGACGGCGTCCATCCGCCTCACCAGCTCGGGTGAGCAGCGGGCGACGATCGAATGCGGTCGCGCCAAGTTCAAACTCCTCGGCCTCTCGCGCGACGAATTCCCCGCCTTTCCCGCCGTGAAGTTCGATGGCGCCTGGCAATCCAGGGCGGGCGATGTCCAGAAGCTGGTGTCGCACGTCGCCTTTGCCGCGAGCACCGAGGAGAGCCGCCCGATTCTCAACGGTGTGCTGTGGGAGCTGCGTCCCGAGCGGATGCGGATGGTCGCCACCAACGGGCACCGGCTTGCCCGGATGGATGTGCCCGTCACCGCCGGCATCGGCAAGGGACAGGCCGACCTGATCATTCCGCCCAAGGCACTGGACCAGATCCGCCGGCTGTTTAACGAGACCGACGAGCTCGAGATTGCCAAGAGCGACAATCACCTCGGGTTTCGCTCCGCCACGACGCAGGTCTACACCCGGCTGATCGAAGGTCCGTATCCGAATTACGAGCAGGTCATCCCGCGCGAGAACGACAAGACGATGACCGCCGACAAGGCGACGCTCGCCGCGTCACTCCGGCGGATGAGCATTGTCGCCAGTGACCAGACCCACCGGATCCGCATGGGCCTGACCAACGGCACCTGCAAGCTCTCGGTCCAGACCCCGGACCTGGGGGAAGCGCAGGAGGAGTTCGCGGTGAGCTACGAGGGCGATCAGCTCGACATCGGCTTCAACGCGGCCTACCTGCTCGAGATCATGAAGTACATGCCGACCGACGAAGTGCGGATGACCTTCAAGGGTCCGGAGCGCGCGGCGACCTGCGAACCGGTGGGCTGGAACGATCCGGCGGCGTACCTGACGCTGGTGATGCCACTCCGGCTCGTCGATTAGGCGATCAGGTGGTTGGGCGATTCGCCGGTACCAACCGCCCAACCGCCCAACCGCCCAATCATCCAATCGCCCAATCGCCTCGTGCCCTCCCCCCGCCGCAAACCGATCCATGTCATCGGCGTCCCGATGGACCTCGGGTCCGGGCGTCGCGGCGTGGACATGGGCCCCTCCGCCATCCGCATCGCGGGACTGCAGCCCCGCCTGCAGGAGCTGGGCTACCGGGTCATCGATGAGGGTGATCTCGAGATCGGCAACATGGAGGCACTCCAGGTCGGGAAGCTCCGGGCCCGGTACCTCACCGAGATCACCCGGGCCAACCGGATCCTGGCCGCCAAGGTGGAAGCGGTGCTCCGCCGCCGGCACTTCCCTCTCGTGCTGGGCGGCGATCATTCGATCGCGGTCGGTACCGTCTCCGGCATCGCGGCCTACGGTCGGCCACAGAAGAAGAAGGTCGGCCTGCTCTGGGTCGACGCGCACAGCGACATCAACACCCCGAAGACCTCCCCCTCCGGCAACATTCACGGCATGCCCCTCGCCGCCTTGCTTGGCATCGGCCCCGCCGAGTTAGGCAGGATCGGGGGTCGCTTCCGGAAGGTGGAGCCGGGACATGTCGCCCTGGTCGGCATCCGCAGCGTCGACGAGGGTGAACGCACTCACCTCCGAAACCTCGGCGTCCACGTCTACACCATGGTCGATATCGACCGCCACGGTATCCACCAGGTGATGGGCGAGGCGCTGGCGAATGTCACCGAGGGCACCGACCTGGTGCACGTGAGCTTCGATCTCGACTCGGTGGACCCCAGTCTGGCACCCGGTGTCGGCACGCCGGTGAAGGGCGGTCTCGACTACCGCGAGGCGCAGTTCATCATGGAGTTCCTCTCCGAATCCGGCGCCATGACCTCGCTCGAGCTGGTCGAGGTCAACCCGATTCTCGATGATCGCAACCGCTCGGCGGAGTTCGCCGTCGAGTTGATCGAGTCGGCCTTCGGGAAGCGGATCCTGTAGCGGCCGTTAGCCATTGGCTATTGACTATTGGCCGTTGGCTGCCCGCCGCGAGCGCCTACCGCCTCGCGCCCATCGCCGCCAAGCTCTCGCATGGAGTTCACCTGTGATTGCCGTCCGCCCGGTTACCCTCGAACGCTACGGCATCCGGCTCGAGCCGCTGGTGCCGGAACATCATGACGGACTCGTTGCCGCCGCCGCCGACGGCCGGTTATGGGAGCTCTGGTATACCTCGGTGCCTCCTGCCAACCAGACTGCGGAGTACATCGCGACGGCGCTCGCCGGACAGGGAGCGGGGCACATGCTGCCCTGGGCGGTGCGGGAACTCTCTACCGGCGCGATCATCGGATCGACCCGCTATCACGACATCGTTCCGACGGCCGACCGGGTGGAGATCGGCTACACCTGGTACGCCGCCAGCCGGCAGCGCAGTCACGTCAACACCGCCTGCAAGCTCGCGCTGCTCGAGCACGCCTTCGAGACAGTCGGCTGCAGGGTGGTCGGGTTCAAGACCGACAACTTCAACTTCCGCTCCCAGCGGGCCATCGAGGCGCTGGGCGCCAGGAAGGACGGCGTGATCCGGCATCACCACGCCCGTCCCGACGGCACTGTGCGCGACACGGTCGTCTATAGCATCCTCGCCGCGGAGTGGCCCGACGTCCGCTGCCACCTCGAGGGTCGCTTCATCCATCACGCCGCCCGCTCGACGACCTGAGCGTGACCGGCCTCCTCGGCCAGTTCGGCCCGATCGACATCTACCTCTTCGACCAGATCCTGCGGGGACGCATTGCACCGGGCATGCGCGTGCTGGACGCCGGTTCGGGCAGCGGCCGGAACCTGGTCTACCTGCTCCGGGCCGGGTATGAGGTATTCGCCGCGGACGCAGACGCCGAGGCAATCGCTGCCGTGGGCGACATGGCAGGGACTTTGGCGCCTCACCTGTCGGCGGCCAATTTTCGCGTTGAGCCGGTTGAGGCGATGACGTTTGCTGCCGAATCTGTCGATGTCGTGCTCAGCATCGCCGTGCTGCACTTTGCCCGCGATGACCAGCATTTCGGTGCCATGCTGTGGCGGATGTGGCGGATCCTCAGGCCAGGCGGGATCTTCTTCTGTCGGCTCGCCTCGTCGATCGGGATCGAGGACCGGGTGACGCCGCGCGTCGGTCGGTGGCATCTGCTGCCCGATGGTTCGGAGCGCTATCTCGTGGATGAAGCCATGCTGCTCGACCGCACTCAGCAGGTCGGCGGTGAATGCCTCGATCCGATCAAGACCACGATCGTCCAGGGAAAGCGCTCGATGACCACCTGGGTCCTTCGTAAACACGCCTGATTCCACCGTCGCCGATATGGCATCCTCTGCCGCTCCGCGCAGCTTCAAGACACCGGCGGCGTTCCGTGCCTGGCTGACGCGGCATCACGGCACCGAGAAGGCGCTCGTGCTCCGGCTGTTCAAGAAGCACGCAGCCACGCAGGGCATGACCTACCCGCAGGCGCTGGAGGAGGCGCTCTGTTTCGGCTGGATCGACGGTGTCGTTGCGGCACTGGACGACGTCACCTATGCCCATCGCTTCACGCCACGAAAGCCGAAGAGCATCTGGAGCAACGTGAATGTCGCAAAGGCGGAAGCGCTTATCGCGGCGGGCCGGATGACGCCGGCGGGGATGGCGGTCTACGCCGCGCGTGATCCGGCGCGGACCGGCATCTATTCTTTCGAGAAGGAGGCCGCGCTGCTTGCGCCGGCGTACCGGAAGCAGTTTCGTGCCGCACGCGCCGCCTGGGCCTGGTTTGAATCCCAGCCACCGGGATACAAGCGGCTGATGATCCACCGGGTGATGAGCGCAAAGCGCGAGGAGACCCGGCTTCGGCGGCTGGGGCAGTTGATCGCCGCTTCCGCGAAGCGCATCAGGTTGTGAGGCTGGCTCGTCGCTGCCGAATCCGTGGAGTTGTCCCGCGCTGCCACGGCCCTCACCCGATTGGTGTCTCGATCCTGCCCGTGGTCATGAATTGGGCGACGATGCCCATCGTTCCGGTGTCGCGCATGATCGCCTGATGTCCCAGTCCTTCCGTCACGACCAACCGCGCGCCCGGCCACGCGGCGGCGATCGCCTCCCCTTCCGCCAGCGGAATATCCTCATCGTCCCGGTCGTGGATGACAAGGGCTGGCGTCCGAAGCTGCCGCACCAGGTCGGCGATGATGAAATCACTGAACCGGAAGCCGAGCCGCGCTTGAAGGTTGGCAACCATCCGTTGTTGTGCGGCCGCCGGCAGTCCGATGTGCCCCGCAAAACGATCGACGAACCCCGCCTCGGCGCCGAAGGGGGCGATCAGCACGACCCGTGGCACCTCAAGTCCACGCGCCAGTGCCACCGCCAGCGCCGCTCCGCCCAGTGAATGACCGGCGACCGCACCAAGTGGTCCGAGCTGCTCGGTGACTTCCATTAGGGCAGCGGCGTACTCCGGCAGACTGGTCTGTGTCCCCGGCGAGAGACCATGCGCCGGTCCGTCGTAGGCAACGACCCGCATCCCGGCCGACACGAGGGCCGGCGCCAGCACCCGGAAGCGCGCCGCCCGACTGCCCCAGCCATGAACCAGCAGCGCCGTCGGCCCCGTGCCCCAGCTCCACGCGGCCAGTGTCCCCGCGGACGTGCGGAAGCTGAGCGCGGTGCCGGTGGCCAGGAACTCCGCCTCACTCGGCCGCGGCCGGGCGGGCGGGGGCTGGCAGAAGATTCGTTCCGCGACTCGTGCGGCTCGGCCTGGCGCGACCCGGCCCGCTGTCTGGAAGGCGGCACGCAGGGCGAGCAGCCGCACGTTCTTCCGCAGACTCGCCATCTCAGGCCGCGCTGTCGACGACGGCTGACTCGGCTGGTAGGGTCTCGAGCACAGGCGGTGCCGAGTCGGTTGCGTCAGGGACAGGAGGCAGACTCGGCGTACTGTCCGCATCACCCGTCTCCTCCTCCGTCTTTGGCACCTCAACCACCTCACCCCGCATCCGCCGCAGGATCAGGTTCTGCCGCCAGCGCATCCGGCCGGGACGGAGACCGGGATTCGAGCGCAGCGGGAACGGCAGTGAACCGGCCAGCGCGGCCGCCTGTTCTCGCGTCAGCGCCCGCGCGCTGCGGTGGAAGTACTCCTGGCTGGCCGCCTCGACCCCCCACACGCCATCGCCCAGCTCCACCACATTGAGGTAGAGCTCCATGATCCTCGACTTGCCTAACGCAATCTCGAGGCGCCAGGTGATCACCGCCTCCTTGACCTTGCGGAGCGGGTTTCTGGAGGCGGAGAGATAGAGGTTCTTGGCCAGCTGCTGCGAGATGGTGCTGGCGCCGCGGAGCTTGGCGCGCTTCTCCCAGGCGCTGGGCAGCACCGCGAGCAGCTCCTGCCGGTCACGGGCCGAGCGGAGGTCGAGTTCCGCCCGACGATACCCCAGCGCCCGGGCCAGCGAGAGGTAGTCGATGCCGCCGTGCGTGAGGAAGAGATTGTCCTCCCCGATGATCACGGCCTGCTGCATCACGCCGGCGATGGAATCGAGCGGGACCGGACGGTACCGGATGCCGGGAGCGTTTGACCGTCCGCCCGTCCGCCCGCCCGACTGTCCGTCCGACCGCATCGCCATGAATGCCGTCCTGGCCGGCCAATGGGTGCGATACCAGCTGGGTGGGGGCCAGACCGCGAAGAGCCAGAAGGTGAAGGCGCCAGCGAGACCGCCGACGACAAGGAGCGCCCGCCGCATCGATCAGCGGAGCAGAGTCATCACGAGGAAGGATGACTCCCGGGCAGTCACCTGCTGCCCGATCGCCGGCAGGACAACCGTCACGTCCGTGACGCGCCGGCCCTCCGCCCGCAGCACGCGGGCGTCAGGGCCCAGCTCGTAGCTCAGACTGTCGACGCCCGATCCCGACACGGTGATCGGCTGGCCGAACTGGGTGCCCTGCCCCGAAGCGGTCCGGGTGCGGGTGACTTCGATGGACAGCGCGCCCGCGGGCGATGGCAGCGCCTCCGCGCGCAGCGTGATCAGGGCCTGCTCGATCGCGTCGAATGCGCTGACCCGGACCGGTCCCGAGCTCGAATCGGTCCACGAAACACCCGGGGCGGCTCCCGGGAGCGGGAGCGGTGGGAACAGGAGCGCGAGTTGGTCCCGTACTTGGTCACCCACCAGTGAGCGGGAACCGCTGGTGAAATTCTGCGCCCGCCCGTTCGGTAGCCGAAGCGCCGTCCACCGCGCCCCGCGGGCACTGTCGAGTGCCGCGGAGGGCAGCCCCTGTACGCTGTCGGCGCGAACCGAATCGACCTGTGCGGTGAGGCGCGTCCCCGAGTCGGCCGCAATCCAGGTGATCGTTACGTACGCGGTGCGCCCCAGCACCGTCGTCTGCGATTCACCACTGGGCATCAGCGCCACGACCGAATCCCGGCGCAGGAGCGCGTAGCGCTGGATGCCAGCACCAGTCAGCGCGTAGCGGATGGGAATGGTGCCCGCCGGATCCATGGGAACCGGATCCATGGTGGGACGGGGCGCCGGCTGCGGGCGGGGGGAAGACGCAGGCGGGCCGCCCGACGAGCACCCGGCGAGAAGCAGGAGCAGGGCGACCCGTCGCGAACTGCGCATGAGGGACGGAACTACTTGAGCAGGCTCGATGTGCCCTCGACCACGGCCGTCACCGGGATTGGCTCGGGCGCGAACGACCCGCTGATCGACATGTTTTGCGTTCCCGTGTAGGTAGCCCGAAGCGTCGTCCCATCGGTACCGAGCGACCAGCTGCTGGTGCCACCGCCGGTGCCTTCGATCGCCATCGACCCCTGCGGCCCTTCCTGGGTGCCCGACATGGCCTGGCTCGAGGCACCGGCGACCTGCAGGACCCTCATGCCATCGAGGAACCCGTCGGATGCGGCGTAGTTGGTCACCGTGCGCACCGAGAGGCCGCTCTGGGTGTTCGATTCCGTCGTGTCGGTCCAGGTGGCGCCCCCACGGGTCCCCGGCTTCACGGGGGGGAACAGGGCGCGGATCAGGCCCTCGAGCCCGGCGGCAACCGGATTTTCCGTGGTCGCCTTCAGCTCGCCCATCTTGCCGGTCGACGACTGGTAGCCGTGCCAGGTCGTGCCCTTGGCGCCGGCGGCCATTTCCGCTGGTAGCGGCGAGCCCTCGCCCACCGTCAGTGAATCGAGCACCGCGGTGACCGCCTTGCCACCGGCGCTGTCTTCTGTCGTCACCGAAACGAAACCGGTGGTGGTGATCTCGGACTTCTGCTCACCCTGTCCCAGCGCCGAGAGGTCAACGGTCTGCGTGGTCTTGATGTCGATCCGATAGCGCTTGACGGCCGGCGGCTTGGTCGGAGACCAGGCGGCCAGGGTGAGAACCGACAGCGATGCGGCGATCCAGGGACGAATCGTCATGACTTCCTCAGCGGGTGGGTTGGGGGAGCGTCACGGAAGGATCAGGTGCCCGCCGACTGGCGGCCCACCTTGGTCTTGCCGAACACGGCGACGAGTTCGACGTCATCACTGGTCACTTTCAGCAGCTTCCAGCCGCGCTTGCGCATGTCCTGCCGCCAGCTGCTGAGCCGGTCCCAGTCCGCGGCGCTGGTCCGGAAGACCCGGAGATCAGCGACCTGTTCCCACGACTCCGGATAGGGCTTACCCCGGTCCTGCGATGGCGTTGGACGTGACATTTTGACATTTCCGGCAGTGACAACAGCGGGAAAATACCCCACAAATCGGGGGAGCGGGAGGGGGACAACGGCAGCCGCCCTCACCCCCCGCGGGGCAGGGTAAGGGCGGCACAGGTCAGACCGTAAGCCGAGTTCTGTTCCAATACCGCCGATGCAAGCATCGACGGCAGGGGACGGTCATCTGTCTGGGACGGCCGTCGCCGGCCGCCTCGAGCAGCCTACCCGCGGCTCGGACGGTGTGGGTCACACCTCGCCGCTTATTTGGCCTTGCTCCGACTGGGGGTTACCGTGCCACCGCTGTTGCCAGCGGCGCGGTGGGCTCTTACCCCACCGTTTCACCCTTACCCCTTGCGGGGCGGTCTGTTTTCTGTGGCCCTGTCCGTCGCCTTGCGGCGCCCAGGCGTTACCTGGCAGTCTACCCGATGGAGCTCGGACTTTCCTCGAGCCGGTTGCCCGACCCGCGACCATCTCGTCCGACCTGTCCCGGGAACATACTCTGCTCACCCCGCCCCTTCCACCTGGGCCAGCCGGCTGCGCACCCGGCCGATCAGCGGCGCGAGGGCCGAGTCGGCATTCTCCCACTGCAACAACGCGCCGCGATACTCCTCCCGGGCCAGATCCTTCCGCCCCTGGCCCTCGAGGATCTCTCCGCGCAGCAGCCGGGCCTGGCCCAGCAGCAGCCAGCGAATGTCGGGTCCCTGCGACGAAAACAGCGCCGGGTCGAAGCCCTCCAGCACCTTGAGCGCACGGGTGTCGTCACCCAGCTCATGCCAGGTACTGGCCGCGATCAGCATCCGGAAGCCCCACCACTGGGGCCGGCTGTAATACGCCTTGTCCACGGCGCTGTCCGGCAGCAGCAGGAGTTGCCTGGCCTGAGCCGAGTCGCCCCGGGTCAATGCGCCCAGGGCACGCAGCTCCGGCGGAGTCTTGCCCCCGTCGAGCGCCTGCAGTTCGTCGAGCGGGGCGGGGTCGGCGGGATTCTGGAGAAACACCCCGACCGCCGCGGCCCAGCCATAGCTCGCAATCGTACTGCGCCTCCCCCGCGGAGTGTGGCGGGCGCTGTCGGCGATGGTAGTCCAGATCTGGCGCAGCACCGGCCCCGGCGCACCGAGGGCGGTATACAGGTGGCTGCGGTAGAGCTGTCCCAGCAGGGTGGAGCCGTGGAACGGCTTGGAACTGATTGCTTCAGGATACCACGCGGCACGCACCTCGGCGGAGAGATCCATCGCCCGCTGTGCTCGGGTCACCTGGCCAGCCCAGCCCAGCACATTCGCCCCGCTGGAAATCTCGTCGACCGTCTCGAACGGCAGTCGCCCGCTGTCAAACTGCTCCGATTTCAGGCTGTCCACGGCCGCCGCCACTGCGCGCGCGGCTTCCTGGTAGCTGCCCTGCTGCATGAGGACCCGGGCCCGGACGAACGGGAGGTCGGGTCGTGCCGGCCCGCGAGCTGCAAACGCCAGCCGATCGATCTCGCCGAGCGCGGCGTCGTACTGCTTGCCGGTGGAGAGGGAGTAGATGAGGGCGTTCTGGGCGTGAATGTTGTCCGGCTGGTGCGCCAGCCATTCGCGCGCGCTCGCGATACCGTCCTCCCGTGCCCGGCGGATGGCGGCGGTGAGTCGTAGTGAATCGAGTCCGGGGTAGCGGCCGGCTTCCGTGCCGGTCGGCTTACCGGCGTCCGTGCCAGCCATGCTCCGCTGCACCACCGAGTCGCCCGGCAGCAGTGCAATGAACGGCCGGTCCTCCGCCGCCCACCGGTAGATCTGGGCCACATGCTCGTAGGCCAGGTAGTAGCCGGGGTCGAGCGCGATCGCCCGCTTGAATGAGCGGAGCGAGGTGGTGTATCGGCCACCCATGGTGGCCATCGCCGGATCGTGGAAGTTCACGTCGCCCAGGCCGTACCACGCATCCGCGTCGGTCGAGTCCTTGCTCAGCAGCTTGAGGTACGCCGCCTGTCCCCTGGCGAAGTCGCCCTCGAGAAAGAGCCGGTACGCCTCGATCATCGAGCGGTCGTGTTCCGGCAGGCCGACGGCGAACGTCGTGGCCCGCTGGATTGCGGCCACCCCGATCGAGTCGCCCGCACCTGCGATCCAGCCGCGGGTGAGCGAGAGCTTGTAGTACGCCAGCCCGAAGGTGGAGTCGAGGGCGACCGCGTGCCGCAGCGACTTCTCCGCCCCCGCCAGGTTCCACCGGCTCAGCTCCTCGATGCCGCCCAGGTAAGTGCGATATGCCTCGAGGGAGCCGGTGGTCGATGCCGCGAGATTGGCCGTGATCCCGCTCGGCGCGCCCGAGAGATTGAGCAGCCGTGCTGCCAGCTGATCGAACAGCGGCCGCACGTCGTCCCCCGATCGGCCGGCGACCTGGGCGTCGTCGATCCGTGCGCCGCTCGCAACGTCATAGACCCGCGCCACCAGCTGCAGCGAATCGCCGATCCGGTTGTACTCCCCCAGCACGACGGTCCACATGCCCGCGTCGCGCGCCAGCTGGCGCGCCATCGAGAGGCCGATGGCGGATACGCCGTCCAGCTGGCGTCGCTCGAGCAGGTCGTGCAGCCGCTCGTGGTCCACCACCACGAGCTCGCGCCACTGCGACAGGTTGAGCGCGAGCATGCTCACGCTGCCATCGCGCAACCACGCCACGGCGGGATCGGCCCGCACGTTGGTGAACGGCAGCACCAGCAGCGAATGCCGCGGATTGACCCCCGCCGGCGGGCCACGGGGACGGAAGGCCACCACCGACGCCGCCAGCACCAGCAGCACGGCGACTCCGGCCGCGACGAGCCCGCGGCGCCGGCTGGCCGGGACCCGTGGGGCGGGCAACGGCGAGGCGCCGAGCAGCATGGCCCGCAGGTCGGCCCCGCTCTGCCACCGGGTGGCCGGATCCTTGTCCAGCGCCCGCATCACGGCATGCGCCAGCGCTGCCGGCGTGTCCCGCCGGAGCGTGGTGATCGGCATCGGCACTTCGGCGAGATGCATCGAGGCGACTGCGGCGGCCGTCGACGCGCGAAATGGCGGCCGGCCGGCCAGCATCTCGTACCCAACCACGCCGAGGGCGTAGAGATCACTGCGCGCATCGACGGTATCGCCGGCCGATTGCTCCGGGCTCATGTAGGTTGGTGTGCCGACCGCGATACCCTCGCCGGTTCGTGTCCCGATGTTCTCTCCCGCCATCGCGCGCGCGATGCCGAAGTCGGTCAGCATGACCCGCCCAGTCGCGTCATCCAGCAGAATGTTCTCCGGCTTGACATCGCGGTGCACCAGCCCGGCAGTACCCGCCGCATGCAGCGCGTCGGCCAGATCCAGCAGGATGCGGTTGACCTCGACAACCGGCAGCTGTCCGTCGCGCAGCAGGCGCTGGCGCAGGCTCATTCCCGGCACGTAGTCCATCACGTAGTAGAACAGCCCGGTGGATTCCCCCGCCGCATGAACCGCCACGATGCTCGGGTGCCGCAGCCGCGCGATCATGCGGGCTTCCGCCAGGAACCGTTCCGTGATGCTGCTGTGGATGGCGAGTTCGGGATGCACGACCTTGACGGCGACCGGTCGGTCGAGCGTGGTGTCGCGCGCGAGGAAGACCCGTCCCATGCCCCCGTGCCCCAGCTCC